>CAZMRN010000128.1:0-4243 GCA_964568575.1 uncultured Caulobacteraceae bacterium | reverse complement strand
GTGCCGACCGTGGAGCGCGGATTGCGCGAGGTCGTCTTCTGCTCGATGGAGATCGCCGGCGATAGGCCCTCGATGGAATCCACGTCCGGCTTCTGCATCAGCTCCAAAAACTGGCGCGCATAGGCCGACAGCGATTCGACGTAGCGGCGCTGGCCCTCGGCATAGATCGTGTCGAAGGCGAGCGAGGATTTGCCCGAGCCCGACAGGCCGGTCATCACCACAAGCTCACCGCGCGGGATGTCCACGTCGACGCCCTTGAGATTGTGCTCGCGCGCGCCGCGCACGCGGATATGGGTCAGCCCGTCGGTCATGGAGGCTTAGGGCTTTCTCACTTTGAGCCAAGCGGCGAACGACGCCGCAGATTCCGCCGACGGCCTGCCCGCGAGCAGCCCTTCGACGCTGACGTCTTCGTCCAACGCCGGCCAATGAACGCCCTCGCCGTCGCCGATCAGTCGCCAGGCGTTCCGCTCCGCGTCGGTGGCGTGGGAGAGACGGGGAAACCAGCTGATCGGCGCCGAAATCGACCGTCCGTCCGACAGCGCGACCGTCAGGCTCGCGGCGTCGATGACGACGTCCTGCGCCTTCGGCAGCGCCAGCTCAAGCGCCGAAATACTCATGCCATGCCTCCAGAAGCGCCGTTTCGTGATCGTCTATGAGCCGCTCGATGTCGAGCAATTCGGCGGCTTCAAACCGCCGGCTGCGCGCCAGCCGCACGGGCGCAAGCCAATACTTGGCGACAGCCGCGTCGCGTTCAACATGGACGTGGGGCGGCTCCACCCCATCGGCGGAGTAGAAGAACACCCGGTAGGGCCCGATCCTGGCGACGGTTGGCACACGGTTCTCCATGACGCCGAATCGAACGCAAATTAACCTTGATGTCCGAATCGTTCCGTGAGAACATAGTAGGAACATAATTGCGCCCCAGCAATCACGCATGAGGGGCCACGCCGCGCCCAGACGATTGGGTCATGGATCAAGCGCAGGAAACGGAGATCAGGCCATGGCAGGCAGCGTCAACAAGGTCATCCTCATCGGCAATCTAGGCAAGGACCCTGAGGTCCGACGGCTCGGCTCGGGCGACCCGGTGGTCAATCTGCGCATCGCGACGAGCGAGAACTGGCGCGACAAGGCCACCGGCGAGCGCCGCGAAAAGACCGAGTGGCACAATGTCGTAATCTTCAACGAGCAATTGGCCAAGGTGGCCGAGCAATATCTGCGCAAGGGCTCCACCGTGTACATCGAGGGCCAGCTGCAGACGCGCAAATGGACCGACCAGCAGGGCCAGGAAAAATACACCACCGAAATCGTGCTGCAGCGCTATCGCGGCGAGCTCACCATGCTCGGCGGCAAGGGCGACAGCGGCGAGCGCTCCTATGGCGACGACCAAAGCTTCGCGCCGAGCGCCGGCAAGAAGCGCGTCGCCGAGGGACCGCGGGAGAATTTCTCCGCCGATCTCGACGACGAAATCCCGTTCTAAACGGCGTTCAGGCTCGGCCCCGGCCTGCGCCGGGGCCGAGCGGTGGGGGTGGCTCGGTGCATAGCAGCCAACCCAGCGCGAACGTTGCGTCACCGCCCGGAAAAATGCGGCGCGCGCTTTTCCAGAAAGCTCGCGACGCCTTCCTTGTGGTCGTCCGTCTGCATCAGCTTGCGGATCGTTTCGATCGCCCAGGCGCCGATCTCGCGCGGATCGCCATAGGAGAAGCGCGTCAGCCCTTCCTTCATATAGCGCAGCGCCAGCGGCGGGTTGCAGGCGATGCGGGCCGCCAGCGCCTGCGCGCGCGTCATGAGATCGGCGTGCGGCGCGACCTCGCTGACGAGCCCGATGCGCAGCGCCTCCTGCGCGTCGAACACATCGCCCGTGAACAGCAATTCCCCCGCCTTCGCCGGCCCCACGATCGCGGGCAACCGATAAAAACCGCCGACGTCGCACACCAGCCCGCGCTTTATGAACAATTCGCCGAACTTCGCCTTCTCCGAAGCGATGCGTATGTCGCAGAACAGCGCCAGTTCCATGCCCCAGCCGACCGCGGCGCCATTGATCGCGGCGATCATCGGCTTGTCGCACTCGAGCGCGGCGAGCGCGGCGGGGGTTACGGGATGGCGCACCGTTGCGACCAGCGGCGGCGCGTCCTTGGGCTTGGGGCCCGCCATGATCTCGCCGACATCGTCGCCCGAGCAGAAGGCCGGATCGGCGCCGGTGACGATGATGCAGCGCACGGCCGGATCGGCCTGGGCTGCGCGAAAGCCGCGCTCGAGCTCGTCATAGGCGGCGTAGTTCAGCGCGTTGCGCCGCTCCGGCCGGTTGAGCGTCAGCGTCGCCACATGGTCGGCGACGGCGTAGCGCACCAGGGTTTGCGCTGCGGCGCGCGCGATCAGATCGCTCATCGCGGTCTCCTTTGCATTCGCGCGACGAGCTTAGGCGCTGTCGGAGCGCGCGCAATCGGCTAACCTTGCGCGAGTCCCCCCTTCGGGAGCCGCGCCATGACCATCCTCGCCGACGCCAAGCCGATCGTGTTCGTGCTCACGCGCGACCGCGCGCCGGCCAAGTCTTTTTACGGCGAGGTATTGGGCCTGCCTCTCGTTGCGGAAGATGATTTCGCCGCCACGTATGATCTCGGCGGCGTGTCCATGCGTCTCTCGACGGTGGAGGGCCATCAGCCTAGCGCGCACCCGGTTCTGGGCTGGTCTGTCGCCGACATACGCGCCGTGGGCCGCGCGCTGAAAGCCCAAGGCGCGCCCTTCATCATTTATCCCGGATACGGCCAGGACGCCGACGGCGTGTGGACCGCGCCGGGCGGGGGCGTGCATGTCGCGTGGTTCCACGATCCCGACGGCAATGTGCTGAGCGTGACGCAGACAGGGCCGTCTGCGTGAAGGACAGCGTCGAGCGGCGAAATTTGGTCGATGCGGCGTGCCTGGCGCTCGGTGCGGCGGCGCTCGCCTATCTTGTCCTCAAGATGACGCAGGCGGGCACAGCGCCCGGCTATGATCTGCGCTTCTTCTGGGCCGCGGGCCGGCTATGGCTGCAAGGGATCAACCCTTACGCAGAGGGCTATGATGCGCTCGCCGCGCAGATGATCACCAGCGGCAACGTGCCTGAGCTGTGGGCCTATCCGCCGCACTTCTATCCGATCGCCGCGTTTCTCGGCCTGTTCGACTTGAATGTGGCGTCTTGGATCTGGGCTGCGGCGAACGTCGCGATGCTGATTGCGAGCGCGTGGCTCGTCGCGCGCGTCGCCGACGCGCCCGGTCCCGCCGCGCAGCCGATCGGTGCGTTGACGACCGGGCTCGACGAGGCCGCGCGGCGACGGCGCTTCTGCCTGCTGCTGTTCGCACTTGCGGTGTTGGAAGGCGCCGCCATCACGCTTGTCACCGGGCAGGCTTCGATCCTCGCCTTCTTCGGCGTCAGCCTGTTTGCATTCGGTCTTGCGCGCGGCGTCGGATCGGCGGCGATCGCAGGCCTCGCCATCGCGTCGCTAAAGCCGCAGATCGGCGCGGCGTTCGTGCTCATGGCGCTGAGCTTCGGCGCCGAGGGACGGCGCGCCGTCATCGGCGCCGTCGTCGTCTCCGCACTCGCGGCCGCGCCGGCCTTGATCCTGTCGATCGCCGCGCCGTTCGAATGGCTGCGCAATGTCGGCGAATATGATGTGCGCTTTCCGCGCGGCTCGGCGGCGGAAGCGATGACGGGCGTGCGCGTCCTGATCAAGGACGGGTTCGGCCTCGACATCGGCACCATGACGGCGACGCTCGCAGCGCTCGGCGCCGTCGGCGCAGTGCTGGCGTTGTTCGCGACCGCGTGGCGCGCTGCGCGCGACGTCGAAACCGTCGTCGCAGCGGTGAGCCTCACGCTGGTCGCGCTCGCGCCCTTGCATCTTTACGACCTCGTGCTCGTCGGCGCGACCTTGATGTGGCTGGCGCGCGAGGCGGATGCGCGCATGCTCGGCCTTGCGGCGTTCGGCGCCGCGTTGATGTGGCGCGCCGAGGATGTCGCCGACAGAACCGGCTTCCATTCGCCGATCGCCGACGTGTTCGCCGGCTCGCGGCTCGCCACGATCGGCGCGCTGGTCATGGCGCTGGCGTTGTTCTGGGCGCTGCGGGCGCGGGCGGCGCGTCAGGCGAGCGCTGCGTCGATGGCCTTGCCGTAACGCTCCGGCGTTTCAGCGCCCATCGCCATCGTCTTGCGCTGAAAGATCGCCACCGGCACGCCGCTCACGCCCAGGCGATGGGCGACGCCGTGATAGCT
>CAZMRN010000127.1:0-6313 GCA_964568575.1 uncultured Caulobacteraceae bacterium | reverse complement strand
CGTCGATCTTCATCGCAGCGCCGCTGCTGACGGTGTTCGGCGTCGGCCGCGAGGCGCCGCGCGCGGCGCCCGCCGCCGACGACGACAGCCCGGCGGCGCCGGCGAAGCCAGCCCGCTAGCGCCGGACGGGCCTGAGCGCCGGCGACGCGAAACCCCTTCCCTAGGGCCCCGGCGCAGGACTAAACACAGCCGCTCAAGGTGCGGAGGCGGTCTTATGGGCAATTTCCTGACGAATATTAGGGCTGTTGCGTGGTCGAGCGCGGCTGCGGCGATCGTGTTCCTGATGGTCTACGGCTTGAGCGTGATGGGCTATTCCATCGGCGACCAGCTCTATCTCGACGCGTTCCTGCGCTGGACGCACGTGGCGTCCGGCATCATGTGGATCGGCCATCTCTATTATTTCAATTTCACGCAAATCCCCAACGTGCCGAAAATCCCCGAAGAGCACCGCGGCCCCGCCATCTCCAAGGTGATCGCGCCGGCCGCGCTGTTCTGGTTCCGTTGGGGCGCGATGGCGACGCTGATCACCGGCCTGCTCGTGGCGATCAATCAGGGCTATCTGCTGCAGGCCTATACGCTTGGCGCCATCGAAGGCTTCGCGGTTCCCAAGCACATCTTCATCGGCATCGGCATGTGGCTGGCCACGATCATGTGGTTCAATGTCTGGTTCATCATCTGGCCGAACCAGCAGCGCGCGCTGAACATCGACAACAAATTCCCCGATCTCGCCGCCGATGCGAAGGCGAAATCGGCCCGCACGGCGATGCTGTTCTCGCGCACCAACACGTTTCTGTCGCTGCCGATGCTCGTGGCCATGACAGGCGCGCAGACGCTGGGATGAAACAGCGCCGCCGGCGCGTTATGCGGGGACCCGCGGGCGTGGGTTTGGCGAAATCGGCGCGCCGGTGCATCGTCGAGCGAGTCGCGCGCACGCCAGGCCGGCGCTGCGCGCGGCGATGAGACGCAAGGCGAAGGACATGGACGAAGACCTCGACGCCCTCGTGCGCCGCGTCGACGAAGACCGCTGGCTGGCGGCGCGGTTCGCGCCCAAGGCCGTGCGCGCCCGCCTGATCGCGCTCTATGCGGTGAACTATGAAGCCGCCAAAACGGCCGCCGCCACGCGCGAGGAAACGTTGGGCGACATTCGCCTAGCCTGGTGGGATGAGCAGATCGCCAAGGCGCTGTCGGATGCGCCCGGCGAGGCGCCGCACCCAGCGCTGGCGGCGTTGCGCGCAGCCCACCTCGAAGCGCCGTTCACGGGCCGCGAATTCTCCGCCATGATCGCCGCGCGCGAGCATGACCTCGCGCAGGCTCCCTTCGCCACTTGGGCTGAACTGGAAGCTTATGTCGACGCCACCAGCGGCGCGCTCATGCGACTGGCGCTGGAGGCCTGCGGCGAGGCCGCCCAAGCCGGAAAACGCCATAGTGAAGCGTTCTCGCGTCTTGGCGGGCGGGCCTGGGGCTATGCCGGGCTGGTGCGCGCGCTGCCTCATTGGACCGCGCGGCGCGCGACGTTCTTTCCAGAAAATCTGCGCACCCATGTCGGGCTCAATCTGGAAGACTTCTTCGCCGGCGCCACCGACCACGCCGCGCGCTCGGCGACCATGGCGGTGCTTGATCGGTCACGGAACTATTACAGGCAGGCGAAAGATCTCGCAGCGCTGCTGCCGGCGCCGTGCTTTCCCGCCTTCGGCTATCTGCGACTGCTGCCGGGCTATCTGCGGGCGCTGTCTGGCGGTCCGGGGCGCGAGCCGAGCGCGCTGGGCCAACCGCTGCTGCAGCGCCAGATCGCATTGGTCGCCGGCTCGGCGATGGGGCGCATATAGCGGCGCGCCCGCCGCGCCCCCTCAGTCCGCTTCGCGGCCAGCTCCCCCGTAAACGGGGGAGCAAAGCGCCGCCTCTTTCTTCCCCCGCTTGCGGGGGAAGTGGCCGGCGAAGCCGGTCGATGGGGGGGCAACAACTTAGGTGCCTGACGAGCGCCTACGCCGCGTCCGCGCGCGCGCCTTCGCCGAGCCAAGCCGCGAAATCGGCGAGCGCGCGGTCGGCCAGGGCGCGTTTGCGCGCGCGCCCGCGGGCTTCGCCCTTCAGCCGCTTTCCATCGGGGCCCGTGGTGGGCGCCTCGATCGGCGGGAACAGCCCGAAATTGATGTTCATCGGCTGAAACGATCCCGCCCCGCCGTCGATGTGGCCGCCGCTGACATGATGGAGCAGCGCGCCCATCGCGGTGGTGGGCGGCGGCGGCGCAGGCGACAGGCCATGCGCCTCCGCCGCGCAAAAGCGCCCCGCCAGAAGGCCCATCGCAGCGCTTTCGACATAGCCCTCCACGCCGGTGATCTGGCCTGCGAAGCGCAGACGCGGCAGCGCGCGCAGGCGCAGGGTTGAATCGAGAACACGCGGCGAATTGAGGAACGTGTTGCGATGAATGCCGCCGAGTCGCGCGAACACCGCATTCTGCAGACCAGGAATCATGCGGAACACATCGGATTGCGCGCCGTGCTTCAATTTGGTCTGGAAGCCGACGAGATTGAACAGCGTGCCGAGCTTGTTGTCCTGGCGCAATTGCACCACCGCATAGGGGCGCCTGCCGGTGCGCGGGTCGCTTAAGCCGACCGGCTTCATCGGCCCAAAGCGCAGCGTGTCAGGGCCGCGCTCGGCCATCACTTCGATCGGAAGGCAGCCCTCGAAATAGGGCGTGTCCTTCTCCCATTCCTTGAACTCGGCTTTCGGCGCAGCCAGCAGGGCGGCGATGAAGGCGTCGTACTGGTCCTTGTCGAGCGGGCAATTGACATAGGCCGCCGCATCGCCGCCAGGGCCTTCCTTGTCGTAGCGCGATTGTTTCCAGGCGATGGAATAATCGATCGAGTGCGCGTGCACGATCGGCGCGATCGCATCGAAAAAGGCCAGGCTGTCCTCGCCTGTGGTCGCGCGGATCCAGGCGGCCAGATCGGGCGCGGTCAACGGGCCGGTGGCGATGATGACGCGGCTGTCCCCATCGGGTGCGAGCGCGCTTGGATCGGCGATCTCGCTGCGACGGACTTCGATCAAGGGGTGGGCGGTGAGGCTTGCGGTGACGGCGGCGGAGAACACGTCGCGGTCGACCGCCAGCGCGCTGCCGGCGGGCACCTGCGCCGCCGCCGCCGCCCGCATGATCAGCGCGTCGGCGCGGCGCAGTTCCTCATGCAACACGCCCACGGCGTTGCCCGTCCAGTCGTCGGAGCGGAAGGAATTGGAGCAGACGAGTTCGGCGAAGCCGCCGGTCCGGTGCGCCTCGGTCATCCGGTGCGGGCGCATCTCGTGCAGGATGACGGGCACGCCCGCCTGCGCCAGCGCCCAGGCGGCTTCCGAGCCGGCGAGGCCGGCGCCGACGACATGGACAGGAGCGGGCTTGGTCATGCGCGCAGACATGCGGTCTCGGCCCGCCCATCGCAAGCGCGCTCGCCAGCGCGCGGGCGATTGGGCATAAGCGCCGCAGACGAGGGAGACAATCCATGCCCGCCCCGCCCGGCAAGACGCCGATCCTGGAAAGCGCCAGCGCCGGTTTGCGTTTCGCGGTGCAAAATCTGCGCGCGACGCTGCCGGTGGCCGCGATCGGGGCGATCATCCCCGCCTGCGCCACGGTCAGCGCGCTGGCCCCCGCCATCGCGCAGAATGTCGGGCTGTCGCTTCTGGTCCAGGTCGCCTCGCTGCTGACGCAGGCGGTCGTCTACGCCGTCTTCCTGCGGACCGCTTTCGCCGTCGCCGGGGAGCCGGCCCCAGGCGGGGTCGGCCGCAGCGTCGGCAGTCTTCTCGGCGCCATGATCGCGGTCGGGTTTTTTCTGTTCATCGTCTGCGTGGTGCTGATGGTGGTGGCGCTGATCGTGGTTGGGCCGGCGGTCGCGCCCTATGCGGCGCAGATCGAGGCGGCGCAAACCGATCCCGCCGCGCAAGCGGCGCTGGTGCAGGACATCCTGCGCAGCGATCCCGCGCCCTTTGCGGTGCTCGCAATCGCCTTCTTCGTCATCTGGATGACGTTGACCTCGCGCCTCTATCTCGCCGCGCCCGCAAGCGTCGGCGAGGGGCGCGTGCGCAGCTTCGAGACCTGGCCATGGACCAAGGGCAACATGCTGCGGATTATCGCCGCGCGCCTCGCCTTGATCATTCCATTGGCGATCGTGGTCGCCATCGTGCAGAGCCTGCTGCAGACCATCCTCGGCGTGGGCGATTTCGCGCGCGCCTTCGCGACGGCCTATGTCGTGCATATCGCGACGTTCGCGCTGTTGTGGGCCGCGGAGGCGGGCCTTTCGGCCTATCTCTATCGCGGCTTGCGCCAGGCGCCCGCTCAGGCCAGCGCGGGATAGCGATCGGCCCAGGGGCTTTCGCGCTCGAGCTGGCCGGCCAGGCGGAACAGCGTCGCCTCGTCGCCGAAGCGGCCGGTGAACATCATGCCGATCGGCAGCCCGTTCGCGCTCATGCCGAGCGGCAGCGACATCGAGGGCTGGCCGGTGCCGTTATAGGGCGGCGTGAAGCCGAAGATCGAGGATTGCCGCTTGCCGATTTCGCGCGGCTCGAGATTGGCGGTGTCGATATAGCCGATTGGCGGCGGCGGCGTGATCGCAACCGGGCACAACAGCACGTCCCACTGATCCCAGTGCGCCATGATGGCCCGCACATGCGTGCGGAAATCGCGTGCGGCGGCGAAGGCGTCGGCGCCTTTGATGCGTTGCACGGCCTCCCAGATGCCGCGCGTGTGCGTTTCGATCTCGTCGCCCTCGGGCGCACGGCCCTTGTGCTCGATCTCCCGCTGCAGCATGGCGGCGAAGTTCGCGCCGGTGAGGAAGCCCTGCGTGCGGTAATAGGCGCGCCAATCGACATTGAAATCGGCGGGAAACACGTCGTGGCCAAGACGCGCCAATAGGCTTGCGCTGTCGTCCAGCGTGCGCGCGACGTCCTCATGCAGCGGCAGATCGCGCGGCGGCGTGCGGAACACGCCGATGCGCAGCCGTCCCGGCGCTTGCGAAACCTCCTCCGAGAAAGGCCGCGCCTTCGGCGGCGCGCGGTTCGGAAGATGGGGATCGTCTACGCCGGTCGCGTCGAGCATGGCGGCGCTGTCGCGCACGCTGCGCGTCACCACGTGTTGGGAGGTGAATTCGTATCCGGTGGCGTAGTCGTCATCGACCGGGGTGCGTCCGCGGGTGGGCTTGAGGCCCACCAAATTGCATTGCGCGGCGGGGATGCGGATAGACCCCTGGCCGTCGCTGGCGTGCGCCATCGGCACGATGCCCGCGGCGACGGCGCTCGCCGCGCCGCCGGACGAGCCGCCCGAGGAATAGGCCGGGTCGAACGGATTGCGGCACGGCCCGAGATAGCGCCCCTCGGTCGTGCCGGGGATGCCGAACTCTGGGGTGTTGGTCTTGCCGAGGATAATCAGCCCCGCGGCCTTGGCGAGGCGCGTATAGACGCCGTCCGCCGCGCTCACGCGCTTGCCGATGAAGGCGGAGCCGTCGGTCATCGGCATGCCGGCGACGGCGCAATGTAAATCCTTGATCAGGAACGGAACGCCTGTGAACGGCCCGTCTGGCAGGGGGCCTTCGGCGGCGCGCCGGGCCGCGTCGGAGTCGAGGTGGACGACGGCGTTGAGCGCGGGATTGCGCCGTTCGATGCGGGCGACGGCCTCGTCGACCAGTTCGCGCGGCGTTGCCGCCTTGCGCCGCACCAAGTCCGCCAACTCGACCGCGTCGCAGGCCTCGTATGCGTCCATCGCCGCCTCCCCTAGTTCTGTTGTTCAGCCTCCCCAACATGCGCGTCCAGGAAGGCGGTGAACAGGCGCCAGTCTTCGCTGGTCACGCCGTGAAATCCACCGCGCAGGAAATAGCCGATGTCGCCGGAGACGGCGTTGTCGCGCGGGGCGGCTTGGGTCAGCCCCGCAGCGCCGAACAGGCGATAGACCTCCGAGGCCGCCTGTGCGGCGCGAAACGCCGATTCCGGATCCGACCAGGAATCGCGATCGCCATTGCCGAGCAGCACTGGGCGCGGCGCGATCAGCGCCAGGAGCAGGTGCTGGTCGACCGGATAGTCCTTGTCGGCGAGCGTGACGAAGCGCGGCGAGAACCAGTGCGGGTAGGCCTCGGTCACCTGGGCGACCGATTCGCCCACGGTCGAGCGCGTCAGCGAGGCGCCTCCGCGACCCGATTGGTGCGCGATCACGGCGGCGATGCGAGAGTCGAAGGCGCCCGCCACAAGGGCTGCTTTGCCATGGCGCGAATGGCCCCAGATGGCGATGCGGGCGGCGTCGATGCGCGGATCGGCGGCGAGCGCGTCGATCGCGCGCGAAAAC
>CAZMRN010000126.1:0-6328 GCA_964568575.1 uncultured Caulobacteraceae bacterium | reverse complement strand
GGGCGGGCGCGGCCGTCAGCGCGAACGCCGTCAGCGCGAGGCATACGAGACGGATGAAATCCATGGCCTGTTGTGCGCCTTCGCGGGCCGTCGAGCCAATCAAACGGGTGTGACGCGGGCGGTCTTACAGCTGAGAGCATTGACCAGCCTCATCGCCCCGGACAGGCGGAGCCTGATCCGGGGCCCATGTTTTGGCGCCATGAAAACATGGGCCCCGGTTCTCGCTTCCAGCGAGACCGGGGCGATGGAGTTGCGGGTCGCGTGCGCTTCGCAGACGTCTCCATCGCGACGGATGCTGCGGCGCCGCGCCGGCTGGACCCCGCCGCCGTGCGGGGCCACATGGCGCGTATGTCCGCCGAATTCGCCGCACCCGCCCCCGAAGCCTGCCGCACCATGGGCGAGGTGCGCGAGGGGGTCGACGAGATCGATCGCCTGCTGGTCGCGCTGTTGGCGCGCCGGCAGGGCTATATGGACGCCGCCGCGCGCATCAAGCCGAGCCGCGAGGCGGTGCGCGACGAGGCCCGCATCGCCCAGGTGCTGGCGAATGTGCGCGCCCACGCCGAAGCGCAAGGCCTGTCCTGGGCGATCGCCGAGCCGGTCTGGCGCACCCTGGTGGAGCGCTGCATCGCGCACGAGTTCGGCGTCTGGGACCGCACGCGCGGTTAAGCGCATATGGAGCGCGGACGACCCCGTCCGCGCTTGCACCGTTTGATCAAGACGGCGCGGACGAGGTCGTCCGCGCTCAACCGATGCTACAGGCGCAACAAGGCCATCGCCGCGTCGCCTGCGCGCGCGTCGCCGCACGCCAGGATGCGCCCGCCCGATAGCGCATCGCCGCCGTCCCAGGTGGTCACGCGGCCGCCGGCGCCGGCGATGATCGGGATCAGCGCGGCGATGTCGTGCGTCTTCAGGCCGGATTCGACCACGAGATCGATCGAGCCGGCCGCGACCATGCAATAGGCGTAGCAATCGCAACCATAGCGGGTGAGCTTCGCGCTGGCGCGCACGCGCTCGAACGCGTCGCGTTCTGCGCCTTGGAACAGGAACGGGTCGGTCGTTGCGGCGATGGCGTCGCCCAGGCTGGCGCAGGGCCGCGTCGACAGCGGCCGCACGCCGTCGCGCGTTATCAGATGGGCGCCGCCCGGCCAGCCGCGGAAGCGCTCGCCGAGATACGGCTGGTCCATGACCCCGATCAGCGGTTCGCCGCGATAACTCAAGCCGATCAGCACGCCCCACAACGGCAAGCCGGCGATGAAGGCGCGCGTCCCGTCGATGGGATCGAGCGCCCAGACATGGCCGTCCTTGCTGGGCTTCTCGCCGAATTCTTCGCCAGAGATTCCATGGTCGGGGTAATGCGCCTCGATCAGCGCGCGCATGGCGGCTTCGGCCGCGCGATCGGCCTCGGTGACGGGATCGAACCCGATCGCCGCCTTGTTCTCGAGGCCGTGGGCGGCGCGAAAGAACGGCAGGATCGCGGCGCGCGCGGCGTCGGCCAGGGTATCGGCGAAGGCGAGCAGGGCGGCGGGGCTTGTCACCCGCTGGTGCTACACGGTTCACGCGAACATGGAAAACGGGCGCCGCCGTTAAGGCGACGCCCGCTTGTCGTCAGGGCGTGCGCGCGTCGCTCAGGCGACTTCTGTGGTCTCGTCCTGCAGCGCCTTGGCGAGGTCGAGCAGGCGGCGGCGCGGGCGCTCGCCGAGCTTGTAATAGGCGCGGATGAGTTCGAGCGTTTCTTTCTGGGAGAGCACGTCGGCGGCGATCAGGTCGCGATCGTTCGCCGGCGCGCCGACGGTCGGCGTCGCGGCCGGGGCCTGCTGCAGACCGTCGAAGAAGTACGTCACCGGCACGTTCAGCGCCACGGCGAGCTCATAGAGCCGGCTGGCGGTGACGCGGTTGGCGCCGCACTCGTATTTCTGGATTTGCTGAAAGCGGATGCCGATGGATTCGGCGAGTTGCTGCTGGGTGAGGCCCAGCAGACGGCGGCGGCGGCGAAGCCGCTTGCCCACATGAAGATCGGTCGCGTTGGCCATTGTCCTTCGCCCTGTCGATGGCGCCGCGCCCACCCGGGCCGGCCTAACCTCGTGAGACACGTGAGCAATCGCCGTGCCGCGCCCCTCCAGCGCGTTTTCCCCAGTTAAGCGGCTTTTTTAACATTTTGTAAGTTGTGAACTGCATTTCAACGCCGACTCGCCCCGATTTGGGCCAGCTGTGGCGCCGCTGCCGCGTCGCTGGGCGCCGCCTCTCGGCCGTTTTGTCATGACGCCGTCGCGCGGACAGGGTTAATGCACGCCGACGAGAGAGGGAGACGGCGATGCGCGGATGGGCGATGGCGGGGGCGGCGATGCTGATGGCGGGGTGCGCGACCGCCCCGACCGGCGAGACGACGCCCGTGGCGGTCGCCCAGGCCGCAGACCCCTATTTCCAGGCCGGCGCGCTGCGCGCCCAGGCGGGGCCCTCGTCCGAGCGCGCCCGCAACGTCATCCTGTTCATCGGCGACGGCATGGGCGTCTCCACCGTGACCGCGGCGCGCATTTACGCCGGCCAGCGGCTCGGCGGCGACGGCGAAAGCTACGACCTGACGATGGACACCTTCCCCCACACGGCGCTGTCGCGCACCTACAGCCACGACCTGCAGATTTCGGAATCCGCCTCTACGGCCACCGCCATCGTGACGGGCGTCAAGACGCGCGGCGGCGGCGTCGGGCTGCGGTCGGGCGCGCGCCTCAATGAATGCGGCGACACGGCTGGAAACATCGCGATGAGCCTGTTCGAGATCGCGGAGGCCCGCGGGCTCGCCACCGGGATCGTGTCGACGGCGCGCATCACGCACGCGACGCCCGCCGCCGCCTACGCCCACGTCGTCAACCGCGACTGGGAGAACGATGCTATCGTGGCGCGGGCGAATGGCGCGCCGTGCGCCGACATCGCGCGGCAGCTGGTGGAATGGCCGGCTGGAGACGGGTTCGAGATCGCGCTGGGCGGCGGGCGCGCTAATTTCCTGCCGCGCACGATGGTTGATCCCGAAGCGCCGGCTGTCTCGGGCCAGCGCGCCGATGGGCGCGACTTGACCGCCGAGTGGGCGGCCCGGCCCGGGCGCGCGTTCGTCTGGAACACGGCGCAGCTGGAGGCGGCGCCCGCGGACGCCCGGGTGCTCGGCCTCTTTGCGCCGTCGCACATGGCCTATGAGGTGGAGCGCGCAGCCGATGTCGGCGGCGAGCCGTCGCTGGAGCAAATGACCACCATCGCCATCGCGCGGCTGTCGCAGAACCCGAACGGCTATGTGCTGATGGTCGAAGGCGGGCGCATCGATCATGCGCACCACGAAGGCAAGGCGCACAAGGCGCTCGCCGACGCGGTGGCCTTCGACGACGCGATCCGCGCGGCCCTGGCTCAAACCAGCCGTGACGACACTTTGGTCATCGTCACCGCCGATCACAGCCACACCCTGACCATCGCCGGCTACGCCCAGCGCGGCACGCCCATTCTTGGCCTGTCGACCAGTCCTGACGGCGACGGTCTGGCGCTCGCGGGCGACGGCCGTCCCTACACGACGCTCGGCTACGCCAACGGGCCCGGATCGGTCTACGCCGATGGCCAAGGCGGCGCCGAAGGGCGCGCGGATTTGCGCAGCGTCGATACGGCTGCGCCGGATTTCCGCCAGCAGGCGCTGGTGCCGCTCGGCTCGGAAACCCATGCCGGCGAAGACGTCGCGATCTATGCGTGGGGACCCGGCGACGAGAATGTCGCCGGAACGCTGGAGCAGAACGTGATTTTCCACATCATGGCGCGCGCGCTGGGCTTCGCGCCGCAATAGGCCGCGTGGCGCCGCCGATCATTCCATATCGAAGGAAATTTCCGCGTTGCGGCGCATGATGCGCGACGGGTCGGCTTCGGCGCGGCGGAAATCGAGCGCGACGACGCGCTCGGGCGGAAGGCCCGCGTCGACGAGCGCAGCCACGACCGATTCCGCGCGCGACAGCGCCGCGCGCTGGGCCGCTTCGCCCTCGTCGCCGCGATCGGGAAACGCGATGACGGTGATGCGCCGCAAGCGCCCGCCCTGCGCAGCGCAGCGATCGACCGCGTCTTTGGCGTGGCGGATCAGCGGCCCCGCCGTGGCCGGCAGGTTTTCATTGTCCGGCTCGAAATAGAGCGTGATCGGCGGCTCGTCGCAGGCGGTGCGCACCGGCGTTTCGCCGACGAAGGGGATGCTGGCGCAAGCGGACAGGCCGGCAAGCGCGGCGAGTGCGGCGAAACGCATGAACGACCTCCGGAATGATTCCTTGTCCACGAGTGTATGCGCCGACGCAGCTCTGCGCACCTATTGCATCCAACGCTCCCTCTCCCTCCAAGTGGAGGGAGAGGGCAGGGGTGAGGGTGGCGCGCGACCGCCGAAAGCTTTACGCGCGGCGCAGCCATCCGTTCATTGTCATACGCTGGCGCGGCCCCCTCACCCCGCCCTCTCCCCCTCTCGGGTGAGAGGGATCGCTAGCCCGCCTTGGCGCGGCGTTTGCGCTCGTTGGGGTCGAGCCACATTTTGCGGATGCGGATCGCGGCGGGCGTGACTTCCACGAGTTCGTCGTCGTCGATCCAGGCGATCGCCTGCTCCAGCGTCATCCGGCGCGGCGGCGTCAGCCGGATGGTTTCATCCTTGCCGCTGGCGCGCACATTGGTGAGCTTCTTGCCCTTCATCGGGTTCACATCGAGATCTTCGCCGCGCGCGTTTTCGCCGATGATCATGCCCTCATAGACGTCCTCGCCGTCGCCGATGAACATCGTGCCGCGCTCTTCCAGGTTCCACAGCGCATAGGCGGTCGATTGGCCGTTGTCGTTCGAGATCAGCGCGCCGCGCTGCCGGCCGGGAATGTCGCCCTTCCACGGCGCCCATTCGTGGAAGATGCGGTTCATCACGCCGGAGCCGCGCGTATCGGTGAGGAATTCGCCGTGGTAGCCGACGAGCCCGCGCGACGGCGCATGGAAGGTCAGGCGCGTCTTGCCGCCGCCAGAGGGGCGCATGTCCTGCAGCTCGGCCTTGCGCAGGCTCATCTTCTCGATGACGACGCCGGAATATTCCTCGTCGACGTCGATGACGGCTTCCTCGATCGGCTCGAGGCGCTCGCCATTCTCCTCGCGCGTCAACACGCGCGGGCGCGAGATCGACACCTCGAAGCCTTCCCGCCGCATGGTTTCGATCAGCACGCCCAATTGCAATTCGCCGCGGCCGGCGACCTCGAAGGAATCCGTGTTGCCCGCCTGCGCGACGCGAATGGCGACATTCGATTCCGCCTCGCGCATCAGGCGGTCGCGGATGACGCGGCTTTGCACCTTGTCGCCGGCGCGGCCGGCCAGCGGCGAATCGTTGATGGATACGGTGATGGCCAGCGTCGGCGGATCGATCGGCGAGGCAGGGATGGGCGCTGCGAGGTCCGGCGCGCCGATCGTGTCGGCCACGGTTGCGTTCTCAAGCCCCGCCACCGCGACGATGTCGCCGGCTTCCGCGCCGTCGACCGGCACGCGACGCAGGCCGCGATAGGCGAGGAGCTTGGTCAGCCGGCCGCGCTCCAATTCCTTGCCGTCGCGCGACAACACCCGCACCGGGTCGCCGGCCTTCACGCGTCCGGATTCGATGCGGCCCGTCAGCACGCGCCCGAGGAAGGGATCGGAATCGAGCATCGTCGCCAACAGCGCGAACGGTTCGTCCTTGCGCTGGGTCGGCTCAGGATCCGGCACGTGCGACACGATGAGATCGAACAGCGGGCTCAAATCCCGGCGCGCGTCGTTCATGTCGCGCACCGCCCAGCCTTCCTTGCCCGAGGCGTAGAGCGCTGGAAAATCCGCCTGCTCGTCGCTGGCGCCGATGGCGAGGAACAATTCGAAGATGTCGTTGAGCGCCTGATCCGGCTGGGCCGAAGGGCGATCGACCTTGTTGAGCACCACGATCGGCCGCAGGCCGCGCGCCAGAGCCTTGCCTAGCACGAACTTGGTTTGCGGCATGACGCTTTCGGACGCGTCCACCAAGAGGACGCAGCCGTCGACCATGGAGAGGATGCGCTCCACCTCGCCGCCGAAATCGGCGTGGCCCGGCGTGTCGACCACGTTGATGCGCGCGTCGCGCCACACGATCGAGGTGCACTTGGCCAAAATGGTGATGCCGCGCTCGCGCTCGAGCGCGTTGGAATCCATGGCGCGCTCGGCCCGGGCTTCGTTCTCGCGGAACGCGCCCCCTTGGGTGAGCATCTGGTCGACCAGCGTCGTCTTGCCGTGGTCGACGTGGGCGATGATGGCGATGTTGCGGATCGGTCGGGTCATGGGGCGAGCGCCTGGACTTCCG
>CAZMRN010000125.1:3719-6361 GCA_964568575.1 uncultured Caulobacteraceae bacterium | reverse complement strand
TGATCACCGAGAAGTTCGGCGGTGTGCGCCTCATGCGCGATGGCGCCGTCGAGGAGGGCGCGGTTATCGGCGGCCCCCCGCGTGTGCGGGCGGACGGGCAGGCGGGATTGCATGACGTTGCGCTCGATCCGCGCTTCGCGGAGAACGGCTTCGTCTACATCTCCTTCTTCGAGGACGCAGCGCCGCGCGGGCGCCTTGCGCTTTATCGCGCGCGCTTCGACGGCCACGCGCTGCGCGACGGCGCGGTGATTTATCGCGCCAGCTCGCGCAGCGGGACGAACCATCCCGGCGGCCGCATGTGTTTTCTGCCGGACGAAACCTTGTTGCTGTTCGTCGGCCTGCCGGACAATGAGCGCGACGCCGCACAGGATCTGCGCAGCACGCTCGGCAAAGTGTTGCGTCTGACGCGCGACGGGGCGCCTGCGCCGGACAATCCGTTCGCCGGGCGCGCCGACGCGGCGCCGGAGATCTACAGCTACGGCCATCGCAACGCGATGGGCCTCGCTTACGATCGCGAGACGAATATTGTCTGGCTGCACGAAAACGGCCCGCGCGGCGGCGACGAACTCAACATCATTCGCCCCGGCGCGAACTATGGCTGGCCGCGCGTCACCTATGGGCGCGAATATTCCGGCGCGGAGATCACACGCATCCGCACGGCCCCAGGCATCGACGCGCCGGTGACGCAATGGACGCCCTCGCTCGCGCCGTCGGGACTGTGCGTCTATCGCGGCGCGATGTTCCAGCACTGGCGCGGCGATCTTCTGATCGGCATGCTCGCGGGCGCGCGGATCGAGCGCGTGCGCGTCGCCGACGGCGCGGTGACGGAACGCGAAGACCTGCTCGCCGATCGCGGCGAACGCATCCGCGACGTGCGCGTAGGGCCGGACGGCGCGCTCTATGTATTGACCGACGGCGGCGCGCTGTTGCGCGTGCGTACGGCCTGAAGCGTCATCGCAGCGGGACGATCTGCGCAGCGATGGGGTGCGGCGCGTGGGGCTGATCGCGCCAGCGCGCGAAATTGAACACCGCGCCGTCGGCGCGAACCCGTGCGATCGCGTCGAGATCGAGGTCGGCATAGACCCAGCCTGGCGTACAATACGCGCCGAGCGCTGCGATCCCGTCCTCCGCGAAGCCGCGATCGGGCGGGCCATAGGCGCCCGCCCAGCCGACATTGACGTCCACCGCAGGCGACCACGGCGCTTCGCCGACCAGCGGCGCTACGGCGGCGTAACATTGGTTCTCCAGCGCGCGCGCCTGCGCGCCGATCCGCACGCGCCACGCGCCGCGAAGCGTTTCCGTGCACGAGGGCGCAAGAATGATCTCGGCGCCGGCCCCCGCCAGCGCGCGCGCCATCATCGGAAACTCCGCGTCGAAGCATATGCACACGCCGATGCGCGCGAAGGGCGTGTCGAACACGCTTAAGCCCTCGCCGGGCGACACGCCCCATTGCTCGTCCTCGAACCGCGTCATGACGCGCTTTTCCTGCACGGCGCCGGCGCCGGACGGCGCATAAAGGCGCGCTGCGTTGACGAAGCGATCGCCGCGCGCTTCCGGCGCGCTGCCCATGACGTTGCCCACGCCCAGGCGCCGCGCGAGTTCGGCGTGCAGCGCCTGCGCTTCGGGCAACAGCGGCTGGAGCGCGCCAAGCGATCCGCGCAGATCGGCCGCTGCGGGGCCAAGGAGGCTCGTCAATTCCATCGCCGCGTACTCGGGAAAAACCAGGATCTGCGCCCCGTCGCGCGCAGCGTCTTCGCACCAGGCGGTGATCTTGGCGCGATAGGCCTCAAAGGACGGCTGCGCCGCGATCGGATATTGCGCCAGCGCCAAGTGTGCGATGCGCGTCATGTCAATTCCTTGCGCCAGACTTGCATCGGTTTTGCGGTTTCCTCAGCCTCGCCCAGATCGCGCCAGGAAAACTGCGCAGCGACGCCCTCGAGCGGGACATAGCCGCGGGCGCGCCAGAACGCGTCGAGCGGGCGATACTCCGCAGGGCGCGCGGGATGGTCCTTCGGGCGGATCACTGCGCAGAACACGCTGTCGCGATAGCCGCGCGCGCGGGCATGGGCTTCGCGCGCGTCGAAAAAAGCATGCCCGAGCCCGCGCCCGCGATAGGCGGACAGCAGAACGCTTTCGGCGCAATAGAAAATGTGCGCCGGCTCGAAGCCCGCCGCGGCCAGAGGCGCCGCCATGTCGTCGTGATGATCGCTAAGCGCGCAGCCGGTGGCGCAGCCGACGATCTCTTCGCCATCGAAGGCGGCCACGATGATCGCATCCTTGGCGGTTTCAAGAACCGACAAATAGCGCGCCTCGTACTCTTCGGCGCCGTCATAAAGATAGGGAAACGCGCGGAACACGGCGATGCGCAGCCGCGCCAGCGCCGGCAGCGCGCTCTGCAGCGCAGGGCCGGTCAGCGCCTGCGTTCTCATGAGACCTGGGCGATCCAGTCCTTGAGATTGTAACGCGTCGTCACGCGGATGATCAGGCCGTCGCGGACCTCGAAAAACGCGCCGGCGGGCAGCACATAGGTCTGGCCATGCGCAGGCGGCAGGCCCTCGTCGGTCGCCTTGTAGCGCCCATGCACGATGAATTCCGCCGCCGCGCGCGCGCCGCTCGGATCGGTCATGATCACGATGTCTTCG
>CAZMRN010000125.1:2435-3693 GCA_964568575.1 uncultured Caulobacteraceae bacterium | reverse complement strand
CATGTGCGCAAGAAAATCCGCAAAACGCGCCTTGCCGCCGCGCGTCGCGCCTTCATTGACGTCGTGGCGCAGGTCCTCCGCTACGCAAGCGACCATGCCGGCCCAATCCTTGGCGTTGAACGCCGCGTAGTAGCGGGCGATGAGGGCGGGGGTGGTCATGGGCGGCGCTCCTTGCTGTGCCAGATGCGCGTGATGAGGATTTCGTCCGCTGTGAGCCTGTAGCGGATAACATAGGCGGTGCGCCCGAAGCGGACGACCACTTGGCGGATCGCGCCGCCAACGCTTCTGCCCACGCGCGGATGCTCTGAGATCAGGACGAGGCCGTTAATGATGCGGGCGCGCGCCCTTAACGCAGACCGCGAAGATTTGCCTTCAAGGAACGTGAAAACCCGCGTGAGATCGTCATCCGCCTGCGGCGCAAATCGCCAGGGCAACGGCACTGAGGCCTACTTCACCCGGCGCGCAACGGGGCGCGGCAGCTCGCGGTCCGTTCCAATGGATTTGAGCCAAGCCGCCATCTCCTCGCCAGGGATAGCCATGCCGGTTCGATCATAGTCCGCCGAGATCGCTTCATCTTCGGCGTAATCGTCGTCATCCGCTCCGAGCGCGATATCGAACGCGATCTGCTGTAGGACAAAGTCCTCCGCCGTCATCCCGCGCGCCTCAGCAGCGGCGCGCACGTCTTCCGCCAGCGGAGACGGGATAGAGATGGTGAGAGCATCAGCCATAGAACGTTGCCTCTAGCACAATCTGCCGTCGTCGTCATTCCGGTCAAATACAAAGCAATGAGTCTGGAAGCTAGGGACGAGCGACGGCGCATTTACCTCTTGGGTTCCAGACCGCACGCAATGCACGCGCAAGGATTGACGCATCAAATGTTGAACTCGCGCTTCAGTAGCGCAACCAATTCTCGGGCGCTGGATTCGTCAAGTTGGATGGTCTGGCTCTTCTTGCCCGGGATTTCGCGAGTGATCCGTCCGTGTGTGTCGATCTGAACGAACTTTCGATCGCCGTCAGAAAAGGACGTGAATGAAGCGTCAATTGGATCATGCACCTTGTTGCGCAGAAGGTCTTTGCGCTCAAAGGCTCTGATCAGCGCCATCTTTTATTCCCCTAGTTATCCAAAAAGCTCCGCAGCTTCCGGCTTCGGCTTGGGTGCTTCAGCTTGCGCAGCGCTTTCGCCTCGATCTGGCGGATGCGTTCGCGCGTCACGGAGAATTGCTGGCCGACTTCCTCGAGCGTGTGGTCGGTGTTCATG
>CAZMRN010000125.1:2146-2398 GCA_964568575.1 uncultured Caulobacteraceae bacterium | reverse complement strand
TTCTTCGCGCGGCGTGAGCGAGGCGAGCACGCGCGTCGTGGTTTCGCGCAGATTGCTCTGGATCGCGGCGTCGACCGGCAGGATCGCCGATTTGTCCTCGATGAAATCGCCGAGATGCGAATCCTCCTCGTCGCCGATCGGCGTTTCGAGGCTGATCGGCTCCTTGGCGATCTTCATCACCTTGCGCACCTTCTCCAGCGGTAGGCCGAGCTTTTCGGCCAATTCCTCCGGCGTCGGCTCGCGGCCGATTTC
>CAZMRN010000125.1:0-2036 GCA_964568575.1 uncultured Caulobacteraceae bacterium | reverse complement strand
GATCCACCAGGTGGCGTAGGTCGAGAACTTGTAGCCGCGGCGATACTCGAACTTATCGACCGCCTTCATCAGGCCGATATTGCCTTCCTGGATCAGGTCTAGGAATTGCAGGCCGCGATTGGTGTATTTCTTGGCGATTGAAATCACCAGGCGGAGATTGGCCTCCACCATTTCCTTCTTGGCCTGGCGCGCCTCGCGCTCGCCCTTCTGCACGGCGTGCACGATGCGGCGGAATTCGTCGATCGGCACGCCGGTTTCTTTCGCGAGCGCAGAAATTTCTCCGCGAATGGCGTTGATGTCGTCGGCTTCGGAATTGACGAATTTCGTCCATTTCTTCGAGCGCGCGGCGACTTTCTCGGTCCATTTCGGATCGAGCTCTGCGCCCTGATACGCCTCGAGGAAATCGAGCCGCGGCACGCCGTTCGATTCCGCGAGACGCATCAGGCGGCCTTCCAGCGAAATCAGCTTGCGGTTGATCGCGTAGAGCTGCTCGACGAGGCTCTCGATGCGCGCATTGTTCAGCTTCAGCTTCTTCAGCTGGTCGATGATCGTCTGCTGCGCGCCGTCATAGGTTTCGGCCTGCGCGCCGGGCAGGGAGCGGCCCTTTAGCCTGGCTGCGATGCGCTTGTCCTGCAGCTTGCGGAATTGCTCGAACGCCTCGGCGATGGCGTCGAGCGTCGCCATGACGCCTTCCTTGAGTTCGGCCTCCATGGCCGACATCGAGATCGCGCCCTCGTCGTCGAAATCGTCGCCGCTTTCGGCGTTTTCCGCGCCTTCGGCTGCGGGTTCTTCATCAGCCTCAACCGCCTCCAACGCTGAGGGCGCAGGGCCGGTTTCGGCGCCGTAGGTCGCTTCCAGATCGATGATGTCGCGCAGCAGGATCTGCTGGGCGCGCAATTCGTCGCGCCACACCATGATCGCTTCGAAGGTCAGCGGGCTTTCGCATAGGCCGCGGATCATTGCGTCGCGGCCGGCCTCGATGCGCTTGGCGATCGCGATCTCGCCCTCGCGCGAGAGCAACTCCACCGAGCCCATTTCGCGCAGATACATGCGCACGGGATCGTCGGTGCGGTCGGCGTCCTCGCGCATATTGGTGACGGGCGGCTTGGCCTCGTCGCGCGCCGCGACGGCGCGGGTGGTTTCTTCCTCCTGGGCTTCGGCTTCCTCGTCGCTGTCGACGACATTGATGCCCATCTCGTTGAGCTGGCTCATCACGTCTTCGATTTGCTCGGAGGAGAATTCCTCGCTCGGCAGCACCTTGTTCAGTTCGTCATGGGTGACATAGCCGCGCGCTTTGGCGGTCTTGATCATCTTTTTGACCGCCGCGTCCGAGAGGTCGAGCAAGGGCCCATCCGGCGCGTCGTCCTTGTCGGGCGACTTGTCGTCGGGTTTGGAGACGACCTTCGACGCCGCTTTCGGGGGCGCGGCCTTGGCGACGGTCTTGGTGCGGGGCGTGCTCATGGGCGGCGTTTTGCTCGGTTGGGGGCGCTTAGCGGAGGAAGTCTTCGTCGGCATCGATTTCTGCGTGGGTTAGGGCGTTGCGGCGGGCGGCGTTGCGGTCGGCCAGGATGGAGACGGCGCGCGCCATGGCCGCTTCTGAATCGTCGGCGTCGGCGGCGACGTCGCGCGCTTCAAAACGGCTGTCGCGAACGGTCAGATCGTGCGTCATCCGCGCCATCCATTCCCGCTCCGAGGCGTCGTCCAGGGTCTTCGGCGGGGGCCAAGCGGCGACACGCTCCAGGGCGAGTCTATCCCCAAGCTCTTGCAAATGGCGGGTCAATGCGCCCCGGTCAATGCTTCCAGCCTCGGACCAGACTGCAAAAATCGCGCTGCGCACGCGCGCGAGCGGCGCGTCGTCGATGGGAAACGCCAGAATCAAGGCCTCGCCGCGGTCGATCAACCCGGGATTGTCGCAAACGGCCCGCAGCATGTCGCCGGCCGCCACGATAGAGCGCGCCGCGCCGCGCGCTTTGAGCTCAGGGGTCGGGCCGAGCGGCGCGGGCGTGAATTTTCCGCCGCGGCCGCCTGGACCTGGC
>CAZMRN010000124.1:0-6378 GCA_964568575.1 uncultured Caulobacteraceae bacterium | reverse complement strand
TGGTGGCCGCCAGCGCCAGGAGCAAGCGCGGCGCGCCGCGCACGCCGGCGCTTGACCCGCCTGCATCCCAATGGCGACGCACCGCGACGCCCGCAAACATGATCGATAGGTGCAGCAGCCCCTGAAACAGCCGATCGCCTAAGGGCGGCAAGTCCGACCAGCCGAGCGGCCGCGCGACGACGCCATAGGCCATGCACAAACCGAGCGTCAGGAACGCCAGGCGCGATGCGCCGTCGCCGCTGAGCGGCGCGCGCCAGAAGATCGCGGCGAGCAGCACATAAAAGGCGAGCTCCACCTCAAGCGTCCAATACACGCCGACGACCTGATATTGCCCGAACAGCGAGGGCAGCATGGTCGCGTTTGCGGCGATCATGGTCGGCGTAATGTCCGGCCCGTCGATGAAGCCGCCGTGACCAATCGACACCACGAGCGCAAACAGCAGCGAGACCCAAAACGCGGGAAACAGACGGAAAAAGCGCCGCCGCGCGAAGATCGCCACCGCGGCCGGTCCCGCCCCGGCGAAGCTTCCGGGCATCACGAAGCCGCTGATCAGAAAGAACACGACCACGCCGACCCGGCCAGGGTCGATCCAGGCATTGATTGCGTGGAAGGCGGGCGCCGGCGCGAGGTAGCCGTCGAAGATCTGCCCGACATGGAACGCGACCACCAGCATCGCCGCTGCGCCGCGCAGCGTGTCGAGCTGGCGAACGCGCGCGCCAGAGATGTCCATCCTGCCTCCCTATTTTTTAGGAGGCAGGCTGCAAGCGCGGCGCCGGCGGCGTCAAGACAGGTTCAGGTCAGGCGGCCGCCGACATCCCGCGCTCTTGGGCGGCGCGCTTCATCGCCTTTTGCAGCTTCTCGAACGCGCGCACCTCGATCTGGCGCACACGTTCGCGGCTGACGCCATATTCCTTGGAAAGGTCCTCCAGGGTGGTCGGCTCATCCTTGAGGCGGCGCTCCTCAATGATGTGGCGCTCGCGCTCGCTGAGCGTCGACATCGCGGCCTGCAGCAGCGTCATGCGCGCGTCGAACTCCTCGGCATTGGCGAGGCGCTCTTCCTGGTCCTCGGCACCGTCGTCCTTGAGCCAATCCTGCCACTCGGCGTCGCCCTCGGTCCCGACCGGCGCGTTGAGGCTCGCGTCGCCGCCCGACAGGCGGCGATTCATAGAGATCACCTCGTCCTCGGTGACCGCCAGCTTGTGGGCGATGGTGGCGACGTGCTCGGGGCGAAGATCGCCTTCCTCGAGGGCGGAAATCTCGCCCTTCATGCGGCGCAGATTGAAGAACAGCTTCTTCTGGGCCGCGGTCGTGCCCATTTTGACCAGCGACCACGACCGCAGGATGTATTCCTGGATCGAGGCGCGGATCCACCACATGGCGTAGGTCGCCAGGCGGAAGCCCTTGTCCGGATCGAACTTCTTGACCGCCTGCATGAGGCCGACATTGCCTTCGGAGATGACTTCCCCGATCGGCAGGCCATAGCCGCGATAGCCCATGGCGATCTTGGCCACCAGGCGCAGGTGGGAGGTGACGAGGGTGTGGGCGGCCTCAGTGTCGCCATGCTCCTGCCAGCGTTTGGCGAGCATGAATTCGCGATCCTTCTCGAGCATCGGGAACTTCCTGATCTCGGAAAGATAGCGTTGCAGGCCCTGTTCGGGCGAAAGCGCAAGCGTCAGCGCAGTCGATGCCATGGTCGTGTGATCCCCTGGCCGGGTGAGCGGCCCATGAACCATATAGGAAGCGTTCAGCGTTTTCGAAGCCGAATCTCCTACCTCGTTGATAGGTTTTCTATACGCCGGACGCGGCGAAAAGGTGACGAAGCGGCGGCTACACTGGCGCCGCCGTGCGGCGCAGCACGATCACCGCGTTCTGCGCCAGGGGGATTGGCTCGCCCCTGAGATACCCGTTGTGGATGATGAAGCGGGTCAGGGCGCGCATCGCGCCGCTCGAGGCCTTGCGCAGCGCGCCGAGCCCCTTGCCGGGGGATTGCGCCTGGTCGCGCCAGTCCTCCAGGGTCAGGGCGTCGAGCCGCTTCTCCAGCAGCAGGTGGCGCATGCGCGCGCCGGTCACCGGCGTAAGGTGGGTGATGTCGGCGTGCTGGTAGTGGAGGCCGAACGGCGAGGCCCCGTTCGGCGTGCGGAACAGGCACGCCCCGCCCGGCTTCAGCGCGATCGCGCACCGACGCAACAGGTCGGCCATGGCGTCGTCGCCGAAGTGCTCGAGCACATCGAAGCCGCAGATCAGGTCGATCGTTCCGGCATGGGCCGCCCAATCGAAGGTGTGGGCGAGGCGCGCGTCGAAGCCGCGCTCGCCGGCCAGCGCGACAAGGCCCTCCTGGATCTCAAGCCCAGTGACCTCCGCGCCGACGCTCTTCAGCCAGGCGAGGCAGGCGCCGTCGCCGAAGCCGATCTCGATAACGCGTGCGCCCTTCAGCGGGACGCCTTTGAACTCGGCGCGATAATAGCCCGGGTCGCGGACCGTGAACGCCTCGGCGCCGCCCCAGCCCTTCCATTCCTGGTACCGGTCATAGGACATGGCAGCCCCCTGCGCGCCCGGCTACCAAGCACTCGAATTACAGCCTTGCAATGTCTTTACGAAAAATTCGAACGCCCAGGACGCCGGCGCCGCGAGATGCGGCGGCGTCAGCTGGATGGGGCAAGGTCGTGTCGTCAGCCTTGACCGAACGTCTGGCGCGACGTCGCTACAGCGCCCTCAAGGCCGCCAGCAGCGCCGCCATGTCGTCCGGCGTCGCCGCCGTGAAGCGCAGCTGTTCGCCGGTGATGGGGTGGACGAAGCCCAGCACGGCGGCGTGCAGCGCCTGGCGCGGAAAGGCGCGAGCCGCCGCTTCGGCGTCCGCCGCATGCGGGCCGGCGGCCTTGAGGCCGCGGAATTTGCCGTACAGCGGATCGCCGATCAGCGGGCAGCCGAGATGAGCGAGATGGGCGCGGATCTGGTGCGTACGGCCGGTTTCGAGGCGGCACTCGATCAGCGCCGCCGCCGGCGCGCCGGCCGGCGCGTCGAGGATCTGGCCGAACGCCTCGATGGTCCAATAGCGCGTGACGGCGCGCCGCCCGGCCTCGGATGCGGGGTCGCGCACGACGACGAATTTGCGCCGGTCCTCGGTGGAGCGCGCCAGCCGGTTGTCGATGACGCCGCTCCGCGGGGCCGGCGCCCCTCGGACGATGGCGTAGTAGACCCGTTCCAGATCGTGGCGCGCGAACAGCGCCGCCAGCCCGGCATGGGCGGCGTCCGTCTTGGCCGCCACGATCAAGCCGGTGGTGTCCTTGTCTATCCGGTGCACGATTCCTGGCCGCGCCACGCCGCCGATCCCCGCGAGGGAGCCGGCGCAATGGTGCAGCAGCGCATTGACCAGCGTGCCCGTCATCGAGCCCGGCGCAGGGTGCGCGGCCATGCCCGCCGGCTTGTCGACGACGATGAGATGCGCGTCCTCATAGACCACCGCGAGCGGGATCGCCTCGGGCTGCGGCGCGGCGGGGGCGGGCGGAGGCAATGTCAGTTCATAGAGCGCGCCGGGGCGCGGCTTGTCTCGAGCTGCCGTCACCGGACGCCCGTCGCAGGTCAGTTTGCCGGCCCCGATGAGGCCCTGGATGCGGGCGCGCGAGAGATCCGGCCACGCCTGCGACAGATAAGCGTCGATGCGCGTGTGCGCTGCGTCCGCCGGCGCGCGCACGGCGCGCGTCGCGCCGTCGTCCTCGTCGTCGCCGTCCATGCTCAAACCGCCGAACCCCGCTCGTCGCAATCCCTTCGCACAGCCTTCATGCGCGCGTCATCCCGCGTGGTTATTGCGCCTGCGAAATGCGCTTGCAGCGTGGGTGGGGATCAAGATGCGGAAGATGTGGACCAGCGCGCTCGCGCTGACGACCCTGTGCGGGATGGCGACGGGCCAGGCGGCGGCCCAAACGGCCGAAACCGAAACCGTGGTGTCCGACGAAATCGTCGTCACCGTGCAATTGCGCGAGCAGCAATTGTCGGAAGTGCCTATCGCGGTCACCGCGTTCGACGGCGACTTCCTCGACAAGCTCGGCGTCGACCGCTTCGAGGAGCTGGCGCTCTATGTGCCTGGCCTGGAAGTGCAGGAGCAGAGCGCCAACAATCCCGGCTTCGTCATTCGCGGCATCACCTCGGATTCCGGCGAAGCGACGGTCGAGGCGCGCGTGGCCGTGTTCCAGGACGGGGTCTCGATCTCCCGCTCGCGCGGCTCTTACGTCGAATTGTTCGACATGGAGCGCATCGAGGTCTCGAAGGGGCCGCAAGCCACTTTGTTCGGGCGCGGCGCGCTGATCGGCGCGGTCAATCTGGTGCAGAACAAGCCTGATCTCGACGCCAACGGCTTCCGCCTCGAGGCCGGGTTCGGCGAGGACGATTATCGCCGCGTGCTGGGCGTTTGGAATGCGGTGCTTGCCGAAGACGTCTTCGCGATGCGCATCGCCGCCACGACGCGCCGCCGCGACGGCTTCGTCGACAACACGCTCGACCCGTCCAATCCGCTGCGCAGCATGGACGTCGACGCCGGGCGCGTGTCGTTCCGCTACGAGCCGAACGCCGACTGGCGGTTCGACCTGATCGGCAACGTGCATATCGACGACAACACCGGCACGGCGTTCAAGTCCGGCACGTTCGCGCCGGCGGGCGGCTCGACGAGCCCGTACACGCCGGCCGCGCTGGCGACGTTCGGCGGCTTTGAGGGCGGCGCGCCGCTCGGCCTCAACCGCGAAGTCTATTCGCTAACCTTCCTCGCCGCCTACGACATCTCCGATGCGTTCACGCTCAACGCGACGACCGGCTGGCGCACGTTCGACTCGGTTGAAATCTTCGATCCGGACGGCTCGTCCCTGCCGATCCTGATCGCGGCGGAAGACGCCGCCGGCCACCAATGGAGCCAGGATTTCCGCCTCGGCTATCAAGGCGAGGGCCCGCTCTCGTGGTTCGTCGGCGCGTCGTATTTCACCGAAAGCGGCCGCCAGCGCGTGCCGCTGCAATATGACGAGCGCGTGCTCCTGGCGCTGTTCGCCGATCAGATCACCGCGCCGCAGCCGCAATCGACGGCGGTGCTCACCAATTCCGCGTTCACGCAAGCTTTGCTGGGCGGCCTCGGCATCCCGGCCACGGCGCGTCCCGCCGTCGCGGCGGCGCTGCGCGGCAATTACGGCGAGCAATTCACCAATTCAGGCGAAACAGACTCGATCGACATCTACGCTGACGCCACCTATGCGCTGACCGATCGCCTCGACATCTCGGCCGGCGTGCGCTGGTCGCAGGACGACAAGACGACCGGCTTCTCCGCGCAGGCCTTCGGCGGCGGCAGCGTGCTTGGCACATTGCTCGCGCTGCCGTCGCTGCCGCCGGCCACCCAGGCGCAAGTGCTGCAAGCCATCGCGCTGACCGGCCGCACCCCGCTTGGCACGGGCATCCTGGTGCAGCCCACCGCGGGCGGCGCGACGCAATTCCGCTCCGAGACCTTCGACGATTTCACTTGGCGCCTCGTGGGGCGCTATGAGGTGAACGATGCGACCTCGGTGTGGGCCTCGTATGCGCGCGGCCGCCGGCCCGACGTCATCGCGCCGAGCGCGCCGTCTGCGCCAGGCGGCAACGCCAGTTTCCGCATCATTCCCGCTGAAACCGTCGACAGTTTTGAAATCGGCGTGCGCACCGAGCTGTTCGACGGCGCGCTTGATCTCGACGGCTCGATCTATCACTACACCTACGAAAACTTCCAAACGACCGAGTTCGACGGCGCGCGCCTGGTCACCATCAATGCGGGCGAAGCCAGCGCCACCGGCTTCGAAGGCCAGGCCTTCTGGTCGATCAACGACGCGCTCGACGCGTTCGTCACTTATGCCTACAGCGAAGCGCGCCTCGATGCGGGCGCGCGCGAGGGCAACCGCTTCCGCCTGTCGCCGGATCATTCGCTGGCGATCGGCGGCACGGCCTCGATCCCTCTGTTCGGCGGCATGCTGGCGTTGACTCCGAGCTACACTTGGCAATCGGAAGTGTTTTTCGACGACGACAACGATCGCCCCGATCTGCAGCGCCGCACGCCGGCCGCGTTCTCCGATCTGGTCGTCGACGAGAAGCAGGACGCCTACGGCCTGTTGAACTTCCGCGCGCGCTACACCGCCGAAGGCGGGCGGTATGCGGTGGAGGCCTTCATCACCAATGCGCTCGACGAGGAATATCTCATCGACGCCGGCAACACCGGCGACGCGCTCGGCCTGCCGACCTTCATCCGCGGCGCGCCGCGTCTGATCGGTGTGGAGCTCACGGCGCAATTCTGACGCCGCGCATGACGCGACGCTCATGTGCGGCGCGCTTGTCGCCGGGCGTGCGCCCGCGTACCAGACGCGTTCGCGGACATAG
>CAZMRN010000123.1:0-6404 GCA_964568575.1 uncultured Caulobacteraceae bacterium | reverse complement strand
AAGCGGTCCAAAGGCGCGCAGCGGGATCCGCCCCGATCCGGGCGATCTCTTCGGCGGCGGCGCCGCGCAAGCCGCGGCCCGGCGCAAACATCGTCAGCGCTTCGAGAAGATTGGTCTTGCCGGCGCCGTTGGGACCGAACAGGCAGACCGGACGCGCATCGAGCGCCAGGTCGAGCGCGGCGTGATTGCGAAAATCGGCAAGCGTCAAGCGCGCGACGTAGAGGCGCGCCGTGGTCGTCCCGCTCACACCCGCAACGGCATCAGCACGTAAAGCGCGTCGGCGCCGGCCTCGTCGCGCACGAGCGTGGGCGAGCCGGAATCGTTGAGTTCCAAGATCGCGTGCTCGCCGTCGATCTGCGCGGCCACATCGAGCAGATATTTGGCGTTGAAGCCGATCTCGAGCGGATCGCTGGCGTACTCGGCGGCGATGTCTTCCGTCGCAAGTCCCGCGTCGGGATTGTTCACGGTGAGCGTCACTTTGTCGGCCTCGATCGACAGGCGCACCGAGCGCGAGCGTTCGGCCGACACCGTCGCCACGCGATCGACCGCTTCAGCGAAGCTCTTGTTCTCCACCCGCAGCGCTTTGGCGTTTCCCTTCGGAATGACGCGGCCGGAGTCGGGAAGCGAGCCGTCGATCAGCTTCGACGTCAGCACCGCCGCGCCCAGCGCGAAGCGGATCTTCTGCGCCGTCACGCCGATCGATACGGCATCGGCGGCGTCGTCGAGCAGGCGGCGCAATTCGTTGATCGTCTTGCGCGGAACGATGACGCCGGCCATGCCCTTGGCGCCTGGAGGCGCCTCCGCATCGGCGAGCGCGAGGCGATGGCCGTCCGTGGCGACGGCGCGCAGCTTCGGCTCGCCGCCCTCGGTCGCGCCGTGCAGGTAGATGCCGTTCAGATAATAGCGCGTCTCCTCCGTCGAGATGGCGAAGCGCGTCTTGTCGATCAGACGGCCGAGATCGGCGGGGTGGATGTCGAAATTGGTGTCGAAGCCGTCCGCCGGCATCAGCGGGAAATCGTCGGCCGGCAGCACCGGCAGGTGCAGGCGGGTGCGCGCGGCCGAGATGAACAGGCGCGGATCGTCGCCCGACAGCTCCAGCCGCACGGGGACATTCTCCGGCAATTTGCGGGCGAACTCGTAGAGATTGTGCGCCGGGGCGGACGTCGCGCCCGCGCGCTCGACGTCGGCCGGGGCGATCTCGGAAATCTCGATGTCGAGATCGGTGGCGGAGAGCTTGAGCCCCTCGGCTGTCGCCGACAGCAGAACATTGGACAGGATCGGGATCGTATTGCGCCGCTCCACGACGCTTTGAACGTGGCTGAGCGCCTTCAAGAGCGCGGCGCGCTCAATGGTCAACCGCATCTGGACATCCTGTCGCTGTGGGCCGCCGGCGAAGGCGGCATGCGTTGCACGGCCGGCCTCGCGATTCGCAGCCGGGCAGCGACCCTAGGGCGTGATCGCCAAAAGTGGAATGTGGTTTTCCATGGCGACGGGCCGTCTGGGGCCCGGAGCGGACGCGGCGCTGCAAAAAGGGGCGCCGCTTTCGCCGCGCCCCTCTTCGCTTCATCTAGACTGTAAATCCGATCAGGCGATCAGGACTCGCGCCGAATGAGCTTTTTCAATGCATCGAGATCTTGGCGAAGCTTTTCATCTTTACTGAGTTCTTTGGCGATCTTATCTCGCGAATAAATGACTGTCGTGTGGTCGTAGCCCTTCGGCTGCTCGCCCTTGGCCGCGGCGGGCGCAAACCGCCGGCCGATATCCGGCAAAGACGATTGCGTCATCTGGGTGCACAGATAAAACGCGACCTGACGCGGATAGGAGATGGCGCGCTGCCGCGAGCGGCGCAGCAACTCGGGCACCGTCATGTCGAAATAGCGCGCCACCACTTTCTGCACGAGCTGAATGGTCACCCGCCGATCGCCGCCATCCGGCGGAAGTTTGCCGCGCAATGCGTTTTGAGCCGCGTCCACCCCAACCTCCAATCCTGACACTCTCGCCTCGACAACCAATTGATTGACGATGCCGTCGATCATGCGCCCGCCCCCATCGAGCCGGCTGATGATCATGTCCATGGCTTCTTCCGTCACCTTGAACCCCGGCATCCTCTCGGCTTGAAGCCGAACCTTCGTCTCCAGGATTCGCCGACGCAAGGCGTCGGTCGGTTCGCTGATTTCGCACACCGCCGCGCTCTTGAGGCGCTGGCGCAGCCGCTCGTCGAGACCCGGCAATTCGTCGGCGCTCTGGTCCGCCGTCATCACGACGGACCGGCCGTGACGATTGAGGATCGCGATCGTGTCGAACAATTCCTCCTGCGTCTTCGGCTTGTTCAGGAACCGATGACAATCGTCGATCAAGAGCAGTTCGACCTCGCGCACGCCGCCCTTGAACGAGGCCGCGTCGCGGCGATTGAGATAATTCTGGAACTCCTCGGTGAATTCCTGGGCCATCATCAGCCGCACCTTGCGCGTCGGGTGCAGACGGCGCCACTCGGCCTGGATGGCGTGCAGCAGGTGCGACTTGCCCACCCCGCACGGCCCGAAAAACAGCGTCAGCGGAAACGGCAGCGGCGCGCCGCTGGCGATCATCTTGGCGGTGATGGCCGCGCGCGCATTGGTGGCGTCTTCGCAGAAGGTTTCGAACGTGTCCTGTGCGCCGGCCAGCCCTTCGGCGGGCCTGTAGGCGGGCGCGGTTTCCGGCGGCGTGGCGGGCGCCTCGTCCAGAAGCGGGCGCAGGACCGGCGGCAGCTCGCTGACGACCATGACCTGAGACGGCTGGGCGACCTGCGTGTAGGCGCGCAGCCGGGCGTCGATGCGATGCAGCGCCGTGCGCCGCACCCAGGCGGCGGCGACGGCGTTGTCGGCCAGGAAGATCAACGCGCCGTCCAGCTCCGCGACAAGGCGAAGCGGCTCCAGATAGGACCGGAAATCATTGGCCCCGAACTCTGCGGTCAGCTCTTTCCTGACCATGTCATAGGCGCGGATAGCGCCCGTGCTCGCCGTCAACGGGCGAGCGCCATGCTCGAAAGTGTCCATGCCCCCGCACCTCCTCGTGCGCCCGCGAACGCGCCCAAGCGCCCGCAAGATCCATCAGCAATCCATGCCCCTGCTGGAGACGCACCTCACCCGCCATGCGCCCGACATGCGTCGGGAGCAGCCCACGCCCGTTACTTTTATGCGTTGGTGTGCGGACGAAGTTTTCGCCAGCGAGGCGTATGGTTACTCAGGCCGTTTTTGGAATCAACGGAACATTCGGACACCGGCCTAATAAATTAGACATCTTTTAACTAAGAGCTTGGAATCCTTACTGAAATCATCCCCAGGCTGACGTTGCGAAAGGCTTTCGTTTCGGCCGCGCAAAAGGCCGTATGCGGACAGAAAGACACCCGTCCGTCATACAATAAAATCGAGCGATTTTCGCGTCTTGCGAGAGCCGCGGCAGGCGGCGGCGAGGACCTAAACCTTGGTCAGCGCCTTCACGCGCTTGCTCAGCCGGGAGACCTTCCGGGCGCAGGTGTTCTTGTGGATGACGCCCTTGCCGGCGGCACGAGACGTTTCGGACTCGGCCGCGCGCAGCGCAGCTTCCGCAGCCTTGGCGTCGCCGGCGGCGATGGCCTCTTCCACGGCGCGCCACGTGGTCCGCATCCGCGAGCGGCGCGCCTTGTTCACCGCAGTGCGGCGCTCAATGACCCGGATCGCCTTCTTCGCGGACTTCGTGTTCGCCATGTCACCCTCGGCCCACACTCGGGGCGCTGCAAAAGAGCCGGGGGATATACCCATGAGCCGGCCCAGCGTCAATTCGCCGAACGCCGCGTTCGCGCGATCGTTTGGGCGCGCCGCGCTCAACGATGGGTGAAATTCGGCGGCCGTTTGGCGATGAAGGCGGCCATGCCTTCCTTCTGGTCCTCGGTGGCGAACAGCGCATGGAACACGCGGCGCTCGAACTTCACGCCTTCCGCAAGCGTCGTCTCGAAGGCGCGGTTGATGGCTTCCTTGCACACCGACACCGAGGGCTGCGAAAAGCCGGCGATGATGCGCGCCGCCGCGAGCGCTTCGTCCATCAGCTTTTCCGGCGCGATGACGCGCGCGACGAGCCCGGAGCGCTCCGCCTCGGCGGCGTCCATCATGCGGCCCGTGAGGCACAGATCCATCGTCTTGGCCTTGCCCACCGCACGCGCCATGCGCTGCGATCCGCCCATGCCGGGCATCACGCCGAGCTTGATCTCCGGCTGGCCGAACTTCGCCGTCTCGGACGCGAAAATCATGTCGCACATCATCGCCAATTCGCAGCCGCCGCCGAGCGCGAAGCCCGACACCGCCGCGATGATCGGCTTGCGGAAGCGGGTCAGGCGGTCCCACCCGGCGAACAGATCCTCGCGCAGCACGTCGGCGTAGGATTTGTCGGCCATTTCTTTGATGTCGGCGCCGGCGGCGAAGGCGCGCTCGGAGCCCGTCAACACCACGCAGCCGATGACGCCGTCCGCTTCGAAGGCGTCGAGCGCGGCGCTGATGTCGGCGAGCACTTGGCTGTTGAGCGCGTTCAAGGCTTCGGGCCGATTGATGCGGATCAGGCCGACAGGCCCGTCGGTTTCGACGATCAGCGTGGCGTAAGTCATGGGCGGCCTCGGCGATGCAGCGTGCGGGCGGCATCGATAGCGCAGCCGCCGCGCGCCGTCAGGCCCCCGATTGGCGGCGGCCCAGATTGGTCGGTGCGGCGAGATGCGCTACGGTCTCGCGTAGGACGCGAACCGGCTGAAGCGATATTGGGGGCGGAGCGATGAAGCGCGTTTGGTTGGCGCTCGGCGTTGCAGGCGCGCTCATCGCGCTCGGCCTTGGCGCGTTCATCGCCTTCTTTCCGAAGGACGCCGCGATCGCCGCGCTGGAGCGGCAGATCGAGGCCGCGACCGGACGCAGCGTCACGATCGAGGGCGAGGTCGGGCTGACGATCTTCCCCGCCTTGGGCCTGTCGGCCGATCGCGTCGCGCTGTCGAATCCCAGCGGTTTTCCGCAAGGCGATTTCATCGCCGGGCGCAACGCGGCCTTCGCCGTTTCGGTGCTGCCGCTGCTGCGCGGCGCGATCGAGGTCAAGCGGCTGACGCTCGACGATGCGCTGATCGATCTGCGCGCCACCGCCGCCGGCGCCGCGAATTGGACGTTTCCCGCGGCGCAAACCGAGTCCGAACAGCAGGCCGAGCTCAAGGCCTTGCGGCTGGAAAATGTGCGGCTGCGCAATGGCCGCGTGCGCTTCACCGGCGACGCCGGCGAACCGATCGAGCTGACCGCGATCGACGCCGGGGTGACGCTCGACTCGCTCGACGATCCCGCGCGGATCGCGGCGGCGTTCGATTATCGCGGACAACGCATCGATCTCACCGCCGAGATCACCGCCCCGCGCGCGGCGCTCAATCAAGGCCAGACGCCGATCACGCTGCAGGCGCGCGCGCCCGTGATCGCCGCGTCGCTTACGGGGTCGGTCGATACCGCAGCGGGCGCGGTCTCCGGCCAGATCGATGCGCGCGGCGACAGCCTGCGCGCGCTGATGGCGTGGATGGGCGCGCCCTTGCCGGAGGGCGACGGGTTCGGCCCCTTCTCCATCGCAGGCGCGTTCACCGCGGGGGACGGCGCAGCCGCGATCGCCGGGGGAACCTATCGCCTCGATGCGATCGCAGCGACCGGCGATGTCGGCCTGCGCACGGGCGCTGAGGATCGCCTGATGGCGACCGGCGCGCTGCGCATCGCCGCGCTCGATCTCAATCCCTATCTGCCCGCGCCGACGCAGGCGAACGCGGGCGCCGAGGGCGGCGTCAACGTCGGGACGGCGTGGAGCGCGGCGCCGCTCGATCTTGCAGGCCTGCGGGCGATCGACGCCGATTTCGCGCTCGATCTCGGCGCCTTGACGTTCCAGCGCATGCGCTTCACCGACGCGCAATTGCGCCTGCAAATCGCCGCCGGCGCGCTCGACGCGACGCTGTCGCGCGTTGCGTTCTATGGCGGCGGCGGAACAGCGAGGCTGCGGGTGGACGCGCGCAATGCGACGCCGGCGGTGGCGATCGACATCGATGCGCAGAACATCCAGGCGCTGCCGCTGCTCACCGCCGCGATCGGCTTCGACAAGATCGAGGGCCGCGGCCGCCTGCGCGCCGCGCTCGCCGGCCAAGGCGCCTCGCAGGCGGCGATCATGCGCAGCCTCGATGGAACCATGGCGTTCACGTTCAATGACGGCGCCTGGCGCGGCGTCAATCTGGCGCGGGTGGCGCGCATGGTGCAAGCCGCCTTGTCGGGCAGCGAAGTCGGCCCCGACAGCGCCACCGATTTCGCGGAATTCGCCGCGACCTTCGCAGTGTCGAACGGCGTCGCGCAAACCGCAGACAAGCGCATGCACAAACCGTTCGTGCGGCTTGAGGG
>CAZMRN010000122.1:5920-6405 GCA_964568575.1 uncultured Caulobacteraceae bacterium | reverse complement strand
ATAGCGCTTGCCCAGGCCGCTTAGCGCCATCAGGGCCTTGCGCGCTTCGATGTCGATCGGTCCGACATGCGAATTCGGCGGGCGCACCTTGGTGCGCGCGACCGGCGTCGGCGCGCCCTTGTCGTCAAGCGTCGAGACCAGCGCTTCACCGACTGCGAGTTCCTGAATTTCTTTGGCCACGTCGACGCCGGGATTTGCGCGAAACGAATTCGCTGCGGCGCGTACGGCCTTTTGGTCCGACGGCGTATAGGCGCGCAGCGCGTGCTGCACGCGGTTGCCCAATTGCGCCAGCACCATTTCGGGGATGTCGGCCGGCGATTGGGTGATGAAGTAGATGCCGACGCCCTTCGAGCGGATCAGCCGCGCGACCTGCTCGATCCGGTCGAGCAATTCCTTCGGCGCGTCTTTGAACAAGAGGTGCGCTTCATCGAAGAAGAAGACGAGCTTCGGCTTGTCGAGATCGCCAGCTTCCGGCAGCTCCTCCC
>CAZMRN010000122.1:0-5910 GCA_964568575.1 uncultured Caulobacteraceae bacterium | reverse complement strand
GCAGCCACAGCAGAAACGTGGCGTAGAGCCGCGGCGATTGGATCAGCCGTTCGGCGGCGAGAAGATTGACGACGCCGCGCCCATCCGGCGTCGTGCGCATCAGGTCCGCCAGCTGAAGGGCCGGCTCGCCAAAGAAGCGCTCCGCGCCATCCATCTCCAATTGCAGCACTTTGCGCTGCAGCGCCGCGATCGATTGCGGCGTGACGAGGCCGTACTTCTTGCCGATATCGTCGGCGTTCTCCGACATGTAGGTCAACAGCGCGCGCAAATCCTTCAGGTCGAGCAGCAGCATGCCTTCTTCGTCGGACAGCTTGAACGCGATCGTCAGCGCGCCCTCCTGCGCGTCGGTGCAATCGAGCACGCGCGACAGGAGCAGCGGGCCCAATTCGGTGATCGTCGTGCGCACCGGATGGCCGAGGTCGCCATAGACGTCCCAGAACACGACCGGCGCGGCGCGCGGCGTGATCGTCACGCCGCATTCCTGCGCACGCGCGACCGCCCAGGCCGGCGCGGGATCGCCCGAAGCGGCGACGCCCGACAGATCGCCCTTGATGTCCGCGGCGAAGACGCTGACGCCCGCGTCGGCGAACGCTTCGGCGAGCACCTGCAGCGTCACCGTTTTGCCGGTGCCCGTCGCGCCTGCGATCAGGCCGTGCCGGTTCGCGCGCTTGAGGGCGAGGGATTGCGCCCCATCGGGGCTCGCGCCGATCAGGATCGAATGCGCCATGGCGGCTCCGCAAAGAAACGTGGGGCGCGACCATGGCGCAGCGCCGCCAAAGCGCAAGGGCGAAGCCGCTCTTGGCGAGACTCGGCGCTCGCCGGCCGGGCGCGGCGCTGCGTCGTATTTTCCCGTACAGTGTAATCCGCTTGCCACACCCCGATCGCTCTGTAACAGTTTCATGAAGCGACGATGAGTCGTGTCGAGGGGTTGGCTGGTCGCTTTCGGGCGTCCGGTCGAACCGGGGTAGGCCTCCGCGTGCGTCCCCCACCCAGCCTGCGAGCGAGGCCTGCAAGCGCCGCCGGACGGTTCGTTTCCGTCCGGCGGTGTTCTTGCGATGGTGTGAGCCTTTCGCGAGCTTGGGCAAAACTCTCCCATTTGGGCGCCAGTCGCGGGCCATTCGTGCATGAGTTGCGCCGCGGCGGGGCCGGATTAGGTTGCCGCCGATTCATGCGCCGCCGACCCCGGATGCGCGCGCCGCCAAGAGGCTGATTTCATGGACACCGCCGTTCGCGGCGACCTCGCCACGCCGGAGCGCGACTTTCTCGCGCGCGCCGAGTCGGGACCGTTTCCCGCGTTCAAGGCCGGCGCTGCGCTCACGCCCGCCGCCGCCCTGTTTCTCAAAGGCATGTACGAGGACGCCTCCGCCGACGAGCTCGTCGGGCTGACGATCGACGACATGCTCGCCTTGTCCCACGATTTCTGGAAGTGGCGCTGCGAGAGCGAAGAGGGCGAACAGAAAGTGCGCATACGCCCTGGCGTCGGCGAGGGCGGGCGCAGCATCGGTCGCGACGTGCTCGAGATTTGCGGGCCGGACGCCCCGTTCCTGGTCGATTCCATCATGGGCGAGCTGAGCGATCAGGGCGTGACGCCGTTGGCGCTGTTTCACCCAATTGTGAAGGATCCCGCACGCAAGGGCGCTGAATCCCTGATTCAGGTGCATGTGGCGCCATTCTCTCCGGCGAAAGCGCGTGACGTGCATCAAGGCGTCCGTCTGACCCTCGCCGATGTTCGCGCCGCAGTCGGCGACTTCGGCTTGATGAAGCGGCGCATGCTCGATTGCGCTGATGAATTGTCCCGGGCGGTCACCGGCGCGCCGCGCGAAGTGGTCACCGAAGCGGTGGCGCTGCTGCGCTGGCTTGCGGCGGATCGGTTCACGTTTCTGGGCGCGCGGGATTACGCCTATGAGCGCGATCCCGCCGGCGTAAAGGCGGACGAGCCGGTGATCCTGGAGGAGACCGGTCTCGGCGTGCTGGCCGATCCGGAGCGCTACGTACTGCGCAACGCCAATGAGCCGTTCCTGCTGATGGCGGAGCTCAAGCGCCAGCTGCACGATCCCGATCCGCTTATCGTCGCAAAGTCGACGATGCGCGCGCGCGTGCATCGCCGGGTTACCGCCGATTATATCGGCGTGAAGCGCTATGACGCCGACGGCGCCGTCATCGGCGAGACGCGCTTCGTCGGCCTGTTCGCCTCCGACGCCTATATCGAGATGACGCGCGACATTCCTGTTCTGCGCCGCAAGGTCGAATGGGTGCTGGAGAACGCCGCCTACAGCGCCGGCGGCCACAACGCCAAGACCTTGCGCAACATCCTGGAATCCTATCCGCGCGACGAATTGTGGCAGATCAGTCGGGAAGAGATGCTGCGCATTGCGCGCGGCGTGCTGCACCTCGTCGATCGACCGCGCGCGCGCGCCTTCAACCGGCGCGATCCGTTCAACCGCTTCGTCACCTCGCTCGTCTATTTGCCCAAGGACCGCTTCAACTCGACCGTGCGCGAAGCGGTCGGACGCAGGCTCGAGCGCGCCTATGGCGGCAAAGTTGAGTCCTTCTATCCGCAATTGGGCGAGGGCCCGATGGCGCGCGTGTTGTTCGTGATCGGCGATATCGATCGCACGCTGCCCGATCCCGATCAGGTTGCGCTCGACGATGACATCGCCGCGCTCACCCGCACCTGGGAGGACGGCTTCCGCGAGGCGTTGAATGCGCAGCAGCACCTCGACGATCTCGCCCGTGAAGACATCCTGCAGCGCTTCGGCGCGGCCTTCTCGGCGAGCTACCGCGAACGCTTCGATGCGCGCGAAGCGTTGATCGACATCGACCAAATTCAGCGCGGGCGTCCTGATGAGACGATGCGCGTTCGCGCCTATCGCGCGCCGGAGGACGGCGCCGACAAATTGCGCTGCAAACTTTATGTGCGCAACGAAACCGCGTCCTTGTCGGCCACGCTGCCGATCTTCGAGAATATGGGGCTCTATGTCGAGTCTGAAGTGAACTATCGCATCGCCGTGGCCGCGGGTTCCGGGGGCGGCGAGAACGTCATCTATATCCACGACCTGGAGATGCGCACGGCGGACGGCGCGCCGCTCGATTTCGCCCGCGTGGAGGGCGCATTCGAGCAGGCCTTCACGGCAATATGGCGTGGCGATGCGGAGAATGACGGCTTCAACCGCCTGATTCTGACATTGGGCTGCACATGGCGTGAGGCGGCGCTTTTGCGCGCGCTATGCCGTTATCGCCAGCAGACAGGCCTCGATCCCTCGCAGGGCGTGCAAGAGGCGGCGCTGGCGGATCACCCAGACATCGCCGCTTTGCTCCTGGCGCTGTTCCGCGTGCGCTTCGATCCAGCGCTGCCGGAACCCGTTGAGGCCCGCAAGGATTGGAGCGTACAGATCGCGCAGAAAATACAAGCTGCGCTCAATGATGTGGCCAGCCTCGATTCCGATCGTGTGCTGCGCCGCTTGGCTGATCTCGTCGGCGCCATTGTGCGCACAAATTACTATCGGCGCGGCGGTGACGGCGCCGCCAAGTCCTGGATGTCGTTCAAAATCGACTCCGGTGCGATCGAGCATCTGCCGGCGCCGAAGCCTTATCGTGAGATTTGGGTGTGCGGGCCCGATGTCGAGGGTGTGCATCTGCGCTTCGGGCCCGTCGCGCGCGGCGGGTTAAGGTGGTCGGATCGGCGCGACGATTTTCGCACCGAAGTGCTCGATCTGGTGAAGGCGCAACAAGTCAAGAACGCCATCATCGTTCCCGTCGGGGCGAAAGGCGGCTTCTATCCAAAACGCTTGCCGCCGCGCGGCGCGCCGAACTGGTTGGAGGCCGGGCAGGCGGCATACCGCACCTTCCTGCGCGGCCTGCTCGACATCACCGACAACATCGCCGGCGACGCCATCGTTCCGCCAGGGGACGTCGTGCGCTGGGATGGCGACGACCCTTATCTCGTCGTCGCCGCCGACAAGGGCACCGCGACATTCTCCGACATCGCCAACGCGATCAGTGCGGAATACGGCCATTGGCTTGGCGACGCCTTCGCCTCGGGCGGCTCGGCCGGCTATGACCACAAGGCGATGGGCATCACCGCCAAAGGCGCCTGGGAGGCGGTCAAGCGGCATTTCCGCGAAATCGGAAAGAACATCCAGGAAGAGCCGTTCACGGTGATCGGCGTCGGCGATATGAGCGGCGACGTGTTCGGCAACGGCATGCTGCTGTCGAAGAAAATCCGCCTGATTGCGGCGTTCGATCATCGCGACATATTCATCGACCCGAACCCCGCCGATCTCGATGCGGCCTGGGCGGAGCGCGCGCGCATGTTCGCGCTGCCGCGTTCGTCCTGGCAGGATTACGACAAGGCGCTGATCTCGGCCGGCGGCGGGGTGTTCTCGCGCGCGGCGAAGTCGGTGACCTTGAGCGACGAGATGCGCGCGCTCACGGGCTTGACCGTTCAGGCGGCGACGCCCGCCGAGATCATTCACGCCCTGTTGCAGGCGCCGTGCGAATTGCTGTGGTTTGGCGGCATCGGGGCCTATGTGAAGGCGAAAAGCGAAAGCCACGCGGCGGTGGGCGATCGCGCCAACGATGCCGTCCGCGTCGATGCGGAGGCGGTGCGGGCGTTGGTTATCGGCGAAGGCGCCAATCTGGGCGTGACGCAGGCGGGGCGCATCGCGTTCGCGCGCAAGGGCGGCCGGATCAACACCGACGCGATCGACAATTCCGCCGGCGTCGACACGTCCGACCATGAAGTGAACATCAAGATCCTGCTCGCCGATGCGATCGCCTCGTCGGCGCTGAACCCGGCCGATCGCGAACCCCTGCTGGCGCAGATGACCGACGATGTCGGCGCGCTGGTGCTGCGCGACAATTACGATCAGACGCTGGCGCTGAGCGTGGCGCAGGCGACCGCGGCCGCCGATCTAGACAGCCATGAGCGCTTTATGCAGCGCCTGGAGAAGGCGGGAAAGCTCAGCCGCAGCGTCGAAGGCCTGCCGAGCGCGGAAGACATGCGCGCGCTGCGCCAGGCTGGTCTTGGCCTCACGCGGCCGGAATTGTCCAAGCTTGTGGCCTACGCCAAGATCGATCTGTTCGACACGTTGACTGCGAGCGCCGCGCCCGACGATCCGTATTTTCACGAGACGCTGATCGGCTATTTTCCCGCCGCGCTTCATCGCTTTGAACCGTCGATGCGCCGCCATCGCCTGCGTCGCGAGATCATCGCCACGGCGCTGGCCAACACGCTCGTCAATGTCGGCGGCGCGACCTTCATCGACCGTGTGCGCGAAACCGCACGGGCGGAGCCGGTCGATATCGCCTGCGCGTTTGAAGCGGCGCGCAAAATCTATCGCCTTGATGAATTGGGCGAACGCATCAATGCGCTCGACAATCGGGCGCCGGCCGATGCGCAGGTAAAACTGCATTTGCATATCCTCGCCGCGTTGCGACGGCTCACGGCGTATCTGGCGCGGCATGGACGCATGAATGGGGGCGTCGGCGCCGCGATCGCGGCCTATCGCGACGCCGTCGATGCGCAGCGCGCATTCCTCTGGGACAGCCTCGCCGATCCGGAGCGCGATCGTGCGATCGCGCGGCGTGACGAGGCGATCGCCGCAGGCGCGCCGTCGGATGTCGCGGCGGATTGCGCGGCGCTGTCGCCCTTGGCCTCGGCGCTCGACATCGCTGACCTCGCCCGCGCCGCGGGATGGGAGGTGGAGCCGACAGCCTACGCCTATCGCGCCGTCGGCGCGTTGTTCGCGCTCGATCGCCTGCGGCTTGAGGCGTCGGCCATGACGCTGGAGCAGCATTGGGATCGCCTGGCGATGCGCCGCGCCGGCGAGGATTTGTTCGATGCGCAAAAAAGCCTGACGGGCGCCGCGCTGCGAGCAGCCGAGCGTCCGGCGCGCGCCGATCGCGACT
>CAZMRN010000121.1:2842-6407 GCA_964568575.1 uncultured Caulobacteraceae bacterium | reverse complement strand
ACGGCCGCGTGTCGATCCTGACCTTCGAGCAGACGCTGGCCCCCGACCCCGACCTGCAGAGCCGCGCCATCGTCGTGCCGGCGCCGCTGCCGGCGGGCGATTGGCCGCAACCGGGCGGCACCGCCGACAACGCCCCGAACAATGTGCAGGGCGAAGCCTCGCTCGCCGTCGATTTTCGCCGCAGCGTCGGCGCGGGCTCGAGCCGCCGCGAACGGCTGTCGGCCCCGCCGGTGGTGGCCGACGGCCGCATCTTCGTGATCGACGCCGAGCACGTGGTGCGCGCGCTTGAGCTCGAGTCGGGGCGCGAGCAATGGAGCATCCGCCTGCGGCCCGAAGAAGGCCGCGACCGTCGCGCGCTCGGCGGCGGGGTGACCTTCGCCGAGGGCAAGCTGTTCGTGACCACCGGCTTCGGCTTCATCGCCGCGCTCGACGCCAACACCGGCGGCGAACTCTGGCGCACCCGCACCAACGCCCCGTTCCACGCCGCGCCGACCTTCGGCGGCGGGCGCGTGTTCGCCGTCACCAATGACAGCGAGCTCATCGCGTTCGACGCCGCCACCGGGGCGGTGCAATGGACGCACCAGGCCATCGCCGAGCCGGCGCGCATCCTCGCCGCCTCCAGCCCCGCGGTTTCCGGCGACACGGTGATCGCGCCCTTCGCGTCCGGCGAAGTGATCGCGCTTCTGGCCACCAATGGCCGCCGGCTGTGGGTGGATGCGCTCTCGCGCTCGGGCCGGCTGACCTCGTTGTCGGCGATCAACGACATCGCCGGGCGCCCGGTGGTGAACAATGGCGTGGTCTATGCGGCCAGTCATTCGGGCCTATTGGCGGCGATCGATCTGCGCACCGGCCAGCGCGTCTGGTCGCGGCCGTTCGCCTCCACGCAGACGCCCTGGATCGCCGGCGAGGTGCTCTACGCCGTCAGCGCCGACGGCGAACTCGCCGCGTTCGACCGCGAAACCGGCAACGTCTATTGGGTGCGCCAGCTGCGCCGCTTCGAGGACGAGGGCGACCGCGAGGGCCGCATCGCCTGGACCGGCCCGATCATGGTCGGCGGGCGCCTCGTGCTCGCCTCGTCGCTGGGCGAGGTCGTGGCGGTGTCGCCGGCCAATGGCGAGATCATCGGCGAGGGCGACGCGCGCAATCCCGTGTTCATTCCGCCGATCGCGGCCCATGGCCGGATTTTTCTGGTGACGGACGACGCGCAATTGGTGGCGATGCGCTAGGGTGAGGCTCCGGCGCCGCCGCTTGTGCAGAATTCATGTCCGTTACGCTCGCCATCGTCGGCCGACCCAATGTCGGCAAGTCCACGCTGTTCAATCGTCTCGCCGGCAAGCGGCTGGCGATCGTCGACGATGCGCCGGGCGTGACCCGCGACCGACGCGAAGCGGACGGGCGGCTGGGCGATCTCGATCTGCGCCTGATCGACACCGCCGGCTTCGAGGATGTGAACGACGAATCGCTGGAGGCGCGCATGCGCGCCCAGACCGAAGCGGCGATCCGCGACGCCGACGTCATCGCCTTCGTGATCGACGCGCGCGTCGGCGTGACGCCGCTGGATGAGCGCTTCGCCGATCTGCTGCGCCGCGCCGACAAGCCCGTCGTGCTGATCGCCAACAAGGCCGAAGGGCGCACCGCGGAAGCGGGGCTTTACGAAGCCTTCGCGCTCGGCCTCGGCGAACCGATCGCGCTCAGCGCCGAGCATGGCGAAGGCATGGGCGATCTGCACGCGGCGATCGACGCGGCGTTTCGTCCGCCGGAGATCGCCGACGAGGACCCCGCCGACGGCGAGGACGCCGCTGCGGAGGCTCGGCCCATCAAGCTCGCCGTGATCGGGCGCCCGAACGCCGGCAAGTCCACGCTGATCAATGCGCTGTTGCGCGAGGAGCGCCTGTTGACCGGCCCCGAGGCGGGGATCACGCGCGACGCCATTGCGGTCGATTGGTCCTGGCGCGGGCGCGCCATCCGCCTGACCGACACCGCCGGCATGCGGCGCAAGGCGAAGGTTCAGGCCAAGCTGGAACAATTGAGCGTTTCGGAAACCATCCACGCGATCAAGTTTTCCGACGTCTGCGTGCTCGTCATGGATGCGCGCGAAGCGCTGGAGCGCCAGGATCTGGTGATCGCCGATCTCGTCATCCGCGAGGGCCGCGCGCTTGTGCTCGCGCTCGCCAAATGGGACCAGATCGACGATCCCGCCGCCTATATGCGCGCGTTCAAGCTCAAGCTCGAGCACGCGCTGCCGCAGGCGCGCGGCGCTGCGGTCGCGGCGACGTCTGCGGTGGCGGGCGTCGGCCTCGAGACGCTGATGGCTGCAGTGATCGAGGCGCACGACGATTGGAACGCGCGCATCAAGACCGGCGATCTCAATCGCTGGCTCCAGCACACGATCGCGCGCCATCCGCCGCCAGCGGTGAGCGGACGGCGCATCAAGCCGCGCTACATCACTCAGATCAAAGCGCGCCCGCCGACCTTCGTGATGATGTGCTCGCGCGCGGAATCGCTGCCGGAAAGCTACAAAAGGTATCTCATCAACGATCTGCGCAAGGCGTTCGGCATGGAGGGCGTGCCCGTGCGCCTGCATGTGCGCGCCAGCCGCAATCCATTCGCGGAAGGGGCATGACATGGCCGAAGGCGTCGAGGTTGTCCGCAATGAGGCGGCGGGGCGGTTCGAAGTGCGGCTGGGCGAGGACGTCGCCTTCGCGGAATATCGCGTTCTCTCCAGCGGAATTCTGTTTCCGCACACCGAAGTGCCGCGCGCTTTCGAAGGCAAGGGCGTCGGCTCGGCGCTGGTGCGCACGGCGCTCGATTGGGCGCGCGCGGAGGGCAAGCTGGTGCTGCCGGTGTGCCCGTTCTTCGCCGCCTATATCCGCAAGCATCCCGAATGGCACGACATCGTGCACCCGCACTACAAGCCCGCGCTTGGCATCGGGTGAGCCTCTACCTTCTCCCCTTGTGGGAGAAGGTGGATCGACGCGGCACGCGTCGAGACGGATGAGGGGTGACCGCGATCCATCGCAAGCGTTGGCGCAAACACCCCTCATCCGGCGCTTCGCGCCACCTTCTCCCACAAGGGGAGAAGGAGATGGTGCTTTACGAAAATTGAAACGAAATCAGCTCGCCGTTGCGCATCTCCTCCGCGCGCACAAGGTCGATCATCGCTTGCGCGGCGCGTTCGGGCGGCGGGAGCGTGGCGGGGTCTTCGCCGGGGAAGGCCTTGGCGCGCATCGCCGTGCGCGTGGGGCCTGGATTGAACAGGTTGGCGCGCACCGGCGTGATCGCGATTTCTTCGGCGTAGATGCGCACCAGGGTTTCCAGCGCCGCTTTCGACGCCGCATAGGGGCCCCAGAAGGCGCGCGGATTGCGCGCGACGCCCGATGACGCGAACACCGCACGGCCGGCGTCGCTGGCGCGCAACAGCGGATGCAGGCTGCGGATCAGCCGCTGATTGGCGAACACATTGACCGCGAACACCTCATCCATCACGCGCTGCGTCGCGTGGAATATCGGCGTCAGCGGTCCCAGAACCCCGGCGCACGCCACCAGCGCGTCGAGCCGGCCGAAG
>CAZMRN010000121.1:0-2832 GCA_964568575.1 uncultured Caulobacteraceae bacterium | reverse complement strand
CATGCAGCGCCGCGCCCAGGCGGTCGAGCGCGTCGTAATCCTTCACGTCAAGCGGAACCAATGTCGCTTGCGCGCCGGCGGCCTTGATCTCGTCGTCGAGCGCCTCGAGAGCCCGTTGCGCGCGCGCCACGCAGATCACGTGCGCGCCCTGTTGCGCCAGCAGCAGCGCCGCCGCCCTGCCGATGCCGCGCGAGGCGCCCGTCACCAGCGCGATGCGGCCGGCGTGCGCGCTCATCCCGCCGCGGCCTCGACCAGGAAGGAGAGCTGCAGATCCTTGTCCGAGCGCTCGGCGTCATGATCGACCAGGCGCGTGGGATAATCGCCGGTGAACACGTGATCGGTGAATTGCGGCGCCAGCGGATTGCGGCGCTCTTCGCCCATCGCCCAATAGAGGCCTTCCACCGAAAGAAAGCCCAGCGAATCGACGCCGAGAAAATCCTTCATTTCCCCGATGCTCATGTTCGCGGCGATGAGCTTCTGCTTCGACGGCATGTCGATGCCGTAGAAATCCGGATGCGTGATCGGCGGCGAGGCCGAGCGGAAATGCACTTCCGCGGCGCCGGCGTCGCGGATCATCTGCACGATCTTCACTGACGTCGTGCCGCGCACGATGGAATCGTCCACCAGCACGACACGCTTGCCCTTGATCACGGCGCGGTTGGCCGAATGCTTCAGCCGCACGCCGAAGGCGCGGATCTCTTGCTTCGGCTCAATGAACGTGCGGCCCACGTAATGGTTGCGGATGATGCCAAGTTCATACGGAAGGCCGCTGGCTTGCGAGAAGCCCAGCGCCGCCGGCACGCCGCTGTCGGGCACCGGCACGATCACGTCGGCGTCGACGCCCGTCTCTTGCGCGAGGCGCATGCCCATGCGCTTGCGCACGTCATAGACGCTGCGCCCGTCGATGACGGAATCGGGACGCGAAAAATACACCAGTTCGAACAGGCACGGCCGGGCGCGGCGCGCCGGGAAGGGCCGGTGGCTTTCGATCTGCGCGCGGCCATCGGCGTCCTGCGTGATGACGACGATCTCGCCATTCTCCACCGTGCGCACGAAGTCCGCGCCGATGATGTCGAGCGCGCAGGTTTCTGAGGCGAGGATCAGCGCGTCGTTCAGCCGGCCGATCACCAGCGGGCGGATGCCGTGGGGATCGCGCGCGCCGATCAGCTTGCCGTTGGTGAGGCACACCAGCGCATAAGCGCCCTCGACCTGGCGCAGCGCATCGATCAGGCGATCGACGACCCCGGCGCGGCGCGAGCGCGCCAGAAGCTGCAGAATGCATTCGGTGTCTGACGTCGATTGGAAGATCGCGCCCTTCTCGACCAGATCGTCGCGCAGCGCGCGCGCATTGGTGAGCTGGCCGTTGTGGCCGATGGCGAACCCGCCGGAGGAGATGTCGGCGAACAGCGGCTGCACATTGCGCAGCACGGTCGCGCCCTGGGTGGCGTAGCGGGTGTGGCCGATGGCGGCGGCGCCGGGCAGGCGGCGGGGCAGGTCTTCGCCGGTGAAATGATCGCCGACGAGGCCCAGGTGCCGCTCGGTGTGGAAATGCGCGCCGTCGAAGCTGACGACGCCGCAGCCTTCCTGGCCGCGATGCTGCAGCGCGTGCAGGCCGAGCGCGACGAGGATCGAGGCGCCGTCCGCCCCCATCACCCCGAACACGCCGCACTTTTCCCGGGGTTTGTCGTCGAAATCGCTGGGTTCGATCTCGTCTGGGTGCGGCGTCATGGCGGCCTCAGTTGCTCTGCGCCTCCGGCGTCGACCCCGGTGGCGATTGGGGCGACTCACCGGCGCGTCGTTCAATTATATCGCGGGCGCGCGCCCGCGCCTGCGGCAACAGCCCTTCGAGAGTCACCGCGACGGATTCGAACACCGGATAGGTGCGCGCCTCGACGATGGATCTGGGGATCGACGCCTGCGGCGCCACGCGCGCGTCGTCGGTGGTCTGGCGCAGGAGCAGCACGAGCAGCGCCACCACCAGCACCCCGCGCAGCAGGCCGAAAGCCAATCCCGCTGCGCGATCGAACGAGCCGATTTCGGTCGATTCGTGCGCCTGCTTGGCGATGACGCTGGTCAGGATCGTGACCACGATGAACACGGCCAGGAAGATCAGCAGCCCCGCCGCGAGCGTCGCCAAGGCGCCGTCGAGATCGGTGACGCTCTCGATGAAGGGCCGCACGCGCTCGGCCCCATAGATCGCTGCGATCGATGCGCCGATGAACGCGACGATGGAAAACACTTCCCGGATCAAGCCGCGCGCGAACGCCATGACGCCGGAGAAGGCCACGATCGCGAGCGCGATCAGATCGAACCAGGTGAGCCCTAACGCTTCCATCGCATCGCCTTCCCGCTAATCCCCGCGCGTCGCGTTTCTGCGGCGCGCTACCGCCCCGTCGATCCCAGATGCGCCGCCAGATCCGCGATCCGCGGCGTCTCCCGAACGCGGACCTTATCGCCCTCCGCGCCCGCCGGCGCAAACGCCGACTTGAAGCCCAGTTTGGCGGCCTCTTTCAGGCGCAGCTCGGTGCGCCCGACGGGACGCACATCCCCCGACAACGCGATCTCGCCGAAGGCCACGCTGTCGGCCGGGAGCGGCTCGTCGAGCAGCGCCGAGATCAGCGCGGCCGCAACCGCCAGGTCCGCCGCCGGCTCGGTGATCCGCAAGCCGCCGGCGACGCTGAGATAGACGTCCCGCCCGCCGAACCCAAGCCCGCAACGCTGTTCAAGCACAGCCAGGATCATCGCCAGGCGCTGGCCGTCCCAGCCGATCACGGCGCGGCGCGGCGTGCCGAAGGCGGCCGGCGCGGCCAAGGCCTGGATCTCCACCAGCAC
>CAZMRN010000120.1:2114-6482 GCA_964568575.1 uncultured Caulobacteraceae bacterium | reverse complement strand
ACCGGCGTGCGGTGGCGCGCGGCGGAATCGCCCGATGCGGCGGTCGCGGTGGCGCTGGCGGCGGTCGAACGCGGCGGAGGCTACGCCGTCGCGCCGACAGCCGCCGATACGCTGCAACGTTTCGACGCGCGCGTCGCTGCACAACGAGCAGGTTTTCCCGAGGCGTGAGGCGTCAAACTCAAAATCAGAGCGCGAGAGCCGCGAAAACTGGCGTCCGCCTTTAGTTGTCACACTCTTGGGCCGCAACGAGGGCTTAGGACTCGCCGGAAGGGGTGAGCGCGGCGACCTCTTCGACATGGGCGAAATAGCCGCGAACGGCGGCAGGCAGCATGCATGAGGCGTGCGGGTGCAGCGCAGCATAAGCGTCGAGCTGCACCACCGCGCGCGCGATCGGATTGGCCAGCACTTCCGCGTGCACCAGCGCGTGGATGCTTTCGGCCGGGTCGAGCCCGTCGAACAACATCGGCGTCGCGCCGCAACCGGAATGGTCGAGGCTGGAGGCGAGCGCGAAGCGCAGCGGATAGGCGTTCGCATCGCCGGTGCGCTGGAAGCTTTCGGAATTGCGCACCATCTTCTCGATGCCGCGCACGGCCTTCTCGGCCAATTGCCGCTTGAGAAAAAGATACGAGCCGGGCTCGGCGATGTTTCCATGTTCGAAGAAGGGAATGAAATCGAGCCAAGGCTCGCGGCTGCCCTTCTGATAGGCGTCGTAGGGATTGGTCGGCGTCCAGACCGGGCGCGGCTCGCCGTCATTGAGTCGGTCGCGTTGAATGACGAAGATCACCCAAAGATAGGCCGAATAATACCGCGAGATGCCGGCGGGCCGCTCGAACGAGCCGACCTCGACATCCGACACCGCATTGGCGACCTGCTCCTCCTTCACAGCGCTGCGGTCTGAGGCGCGCTCGCTCAGCAGCACGAGCAGCCGGCCGTCCTCCGGCTTGCTGCCCCAGGAGGTCGCCAGCGCCTTGCCCACGCGCTTGCTCACCGCCGCGTCGGGCAGAAAGCGGCTCGACGCGATGTGCCCCGTCACCAGCGCAGGCGCGGCGAGCGCCCCGGCGGGGGGACGCAGCTCCGACCATAGCCGCTCAAGATACGATTTCGCCCCCACGAGCTCGACCGAATTGCTTTCGTCGCCATAGCCATATTGCAGCGACAGCCACGAGCCGCCGAAATTCCCGCACCCCGCGCCGCACATTGGGATGCTCGGCCCCCATTGCAGCCAGCAATCGAAAATGAATTTTTGCAGCGCCCGCAATTCGCGCAGAGCCGCGAGGGCCTGATCGTCAGGCGGCGGCTCGGCCAGGCGCTCAATGTCATAGCCGTAGGTGTCGATGATGCGCGCCCAGTCGTCGTCGAACTGGCGCAGCACGCCGGCGATCAGGTGCAACGGCGCGACGAACCCGTTGTTGATGCGGATCTTGGTCGCGAAGCGGAACTCGCTGCGCGGACGCTGCAGGATCTGCAAGACGTCGAACAAGCGATCGAGCGCATCGAAGCGGCCATGAATAGCGCTCGGATTGTCGACTTCGATGGTCTCGCCGTTCGGCTGAAACAGGGCCGCGCGCGCTGTACGCCACTGCGCGATGCGCTGCGCGTAGGGCGCTTCATCGCCTTCCGGCGCCGCGCGCAGATCGGGCAGAGGCCGCTCGATCAGGCTCTCGAACTCGAGGCGCATGCGCACGCGCTTGAACAATGTGCGCTCGTTGAACACCCGCAGCAGGTTCCAGCCGATGGCGCCGAACAATTCCGCCGCGGCGCTGATGCGGCCGCGATGCGGCGTGTCGATGAAATACAGGCGGATCGCGCGATAGCTCAGCGCAGCCGAACGGCAGAACGTGACAACGCCCCACACGCCGACGACCGCAGCGATGAGGCCGACGATCCATTCCCATCCGCCGACGAAAGCATTGAGCGCGTCCATAGGTCAGCTCCCCCAGGCCGCACAGGGACCCAGGCCGGCGGCGATGTCAATTCGCCCGACCCTTCGCGCAACGTCACTCGCCGAACCGGTACCCCAGACGCACGCCGACCTGATCGACGCCCTGGTTGCGCCCGTTGCCGATGATCTGGCCGTGGCTGAGATGCGAGAAGAAGGCCTGGGCGCGCCAGCTGTCGCCGATTTCCCGCGACAAGCCGAGCGAGGTGCGAAACAGGTCGCGCGAACCATAAAGAACGTTTTCGGAGGAAAATTGCGTCGCGCGCGGATCGCCGTTGGGAAACGGGTTGGAGACTTCGCCGTCATGGATGACGTAGCCGAGCCCCGGCTCCACCGACCAGCGGTCGAGAAACTCCCAGCGCCATTCCAGGCCTGCGCCGGCGAAGCTCGTCGCCCCGGCGACATTGCCCGACGCCACCAGATAGGGTTGCGGCGCGCCGATCCAGCGCAGCACGCCGGGCGAGGCGAAATTCACCTGCGCCTCGATGTTGGGGCCGTCTTCCTTGTCGGCGTTCTTGCAATTGGTGATGCACACATTGTGCGCCAGCACGCCCAGATGGACGCTTTCGACCTCGGCGTGCGCCGCCCCGGCGGATGCGGCCGCAAGGCCCAGTGCAATAATGCCGGCGCGACGAAACTGCATGCAAAGCCCCTCTTGCGTTTTCCTTTAGCGGCGCCCGCGCGCCGTGGCGAGAGGGGCCCGCCACCATGAAACGTTCGCGATCCCCGCGCACGGTGGAAACACAGGAGGCGCCCATCCCATGGGTATGAAGGCCCTGCTCGCCCTGACGCTCTGCGCGCTGCTCGGCGGCTGCTATTTCGTGTCGGCGCAGCCGCTGTTCGCGCCGGAGCGCGGCGCCTGCCCGTTCGCCGCAGACGAGCGATTCGAGACGGTGCAGGCCGATCCCGAGGCGGGCCCATTGGCGGAGGGCGTCGACCGCCCCACGCTGCGCTTCGCCGTCGACGGCGCCCATTGCATGGCCGCACGCAGCGACGAGCCGGAGGTCGAGCGGCTCCTGTTCGTGCCGCTGAGGCGCGGCGCCTGGATCGTGCAAAGCGAAGCGGGATCGCCGCTTTATTTCATCGCACGTCTGCGCGGCGACCGGCTCAGCTTTCACTTCCCCGATTGCGACCATTTCGGCGAAGGCCACCTGCGCCGGCTCGGAATCGTCACCGAGGACGCAGCCGGACGCACCACTTGCCTCGCCAACGACGCGCGCCAGATCGAAACCTTGTTTCGATCCTGGCGCATGCGCGCGCCGGCGCAGATCTATCGCCGCATAGAGAGCTAGAACGTCAACACCTTGACATAGCGCACCTGCGGCAACGCTTTCAGTTTCGACAAAACACCCTCCGGCACGTCGGAATCGATGCCCACAAGCGCGATCGCATCCTCGCCCGCCGCCACGCGGCCGAGATGGAAGGTCGCAATGTTGACGCCGGCTTCGCCCAGCATCGTGCCGAGCGCGCCGATGAAGCCGGGCTTGTCGGAATTGTTGATGTAGAGCATGCGCGGATGGAACGCCGCTTCGAGCGGCATGCCCTTGACCTCGACGATCTTCGGCTGCCCGCCGGCGACGACGCCGGCCAAAGTGCGCCAGCCGCCGCCGGTCTGCACTTTGAGGCGGATGAGGCTGTCATATGTTGGCGAGGCGTCGTTCTTCGATTCCGTCAGCGGCGCGCCGCGCTCCTTCAGGATCGCAGGCGCCGAGACCATGTTCACTTCCGCCAGCATCGGGCGCAGCAGGCCCGCGAGCGCAGCCGCCGTGAGCGGTTTTGTGTTCACCCGCGCGACGTCGCCTTCATATTCGATGTGCACCGCATCGAGCCCCTCATCGACGATCTGGCCGGCGAACAAGCCCAGCAATTCGGCCAGCTTGGCGTATGGCCGGATGCGCGGCGCTTCTTCGGCGCTGATCGAGGGCATATTGAGCGCGTTGGTGACCGCGCCGCTGATCAGATAATCGCTCATCTGCTCAGCCACTTGCAGCGCGACATTCTCCTGCGCTTCAGTGGTCGAGGCGCCGAGATGGGGCGCGCCGAACAGCACGTTCTCCTTCGCCGGCTCGACCGCGAACACGTCGAACCCCGCCGCCGCGACATGGCCGCTGTCGAGCGCGGCGCGCAGGGCCGCCTCATCCACCAGTCCGCCGCGCGCGGCGTTGACGATGATGACGCCCTTTTTCGTCCGCGCGATGTTTTCCGCAGAGAGGATATTTTTCGTCTTCTCGGTCAGCGGGGTGTGCAGGGAGATGAAATCGGCGCGCGCCAGCAGCTCGTCGAGCTCCACCTTCTCCACACCCAGATCCAGCGCGCGTTCGGGCGACAGGAACGGATCGTACGCGATGACGCGCATCTTCAACCCGATCGCGCGCTCGGCCACCAGCGAGCCGATATTGCCGCAGCCGATGAGGCCCAGCGTCTTGGCG
>CAZMRN010000120.1:1760-2077 GCA_964568575.1 uncultured Caulobacteraceae bacterium | reverse complement strand
TTCTTTTCCCATTTGCCGGCTTGTGTGGAGGCGTCGGCGGCGCCCAATTGGCGCGCGGCGGCGAACATCAGCGCGATGGCGTGCTCTGCCGTGGTGATCGAATTGCCGAACGGCGTGTTCATCACCACGACGCCCTTGGCGGTGGCGGCGGGAATGTCGACATTATCGACGCCGATGCCGGCGCGGCCGATCACTTTCAGGTTGGTCGCCGCGGCGATGATGTCGGCCTTCACTTTCGTCGCCGAGCGAATGGCGAGGCCGTCATAGGCCCCGATGATCGCTTTCAGCTTCGCCGCATCCGGCCCAAGCTGCGGCTG
>CAZMRN010000120.1:0-1694 GCA_964568575.1 uncultured Caulobacteraceae bacterium | reverse complement strand
ATGAGAACTTTGGGCATGTGTTTCTCCTGGAGCGCGGGCGCCCTCGCCCGCGTATGCCGGTTGAAATTTTTTGGCGCGCTTGGCGCTCGCCGTGCGCGGGCGAGGGCGCCTGCGCTCCAAATTATGGCGACGCCCTCCAGTCGTCGCGCTCAAGGCGATGCACGAGGCAATCGTCCTCGTCGTTGAACAGGCGCCGACCGATCGGGCGAAAGCCAAGACGCCGATAGAACCGATGCGCGTTCACATTGCTGTTCAGCGGATCGATGACGATCGCGTCGGCGCCGTCGGCGAAGCAGCGGTTGATCACGAGGCGCATCATCGCCGCGCCCAGCCCTCGATTGCGGTCGGCGGGGTCGCCGATCCAGATGTCGATGGCGCGCAGATTGGGGGCGATGTCGCCCCAATAGCGTGTCGGCTCGAGGTGCGGATCGATCACCTGCAGGCCGCCGATCGGCCGCCCGTCGAGCGTCGCCACATAAAGGCACGACACGTCCGAATTCGCCGCGATCTCCGCAGCCCATTCGGCGCCGTTGAACGCCTCTTCAGCGGTCGGATCGTCGGTCGAACAGGCGATGACGTCAGGATCGAGATCCCAGCGTTCGAAGATCGGCGCGTCGCGCAGCGTCGCTTCACGGATAATGAGAACGCCGCCGCCCGCCGTGCAGCGCAGCGGCGGCCAGCGCACGCTTGCGGGGTGCGCCATCGCTCAAGCCGCTTGCTTCAACTCGGCGACGCACACATCGAACGCCCATTCCACCCATGGGATGAGCGCTTCGACGTCCGCCTTCTCGATCGTGGCGCCGCACCAGATGCGCAGACCCGGCGGCGCGGTGCGATAGGCGCCGGCGTCGAGCGCGACGCCTTCCTTCTCCAAGAGATCGATCAACCGCTTTGCAAACGCCGCCTGCCCCGCCTCGTCCAGGGCGGCGACCCGCGCATCGACGATCTTGAGGCACACGCCCGTGTTCGACCAGGTGCGCGGATCATCCGCCAAGGGCGCGATCCAGGCCGTGCGCGCGGCCCAATCGTACAACACCTTGGCGTTGGCGTCGGCGCGTGCATGCAGCGCGGCGAGCCCGCCGATGCTTTCGCCCCATTTCAGCGTATCGAGGTAATCTTCCGTCGCCAGCAGGGACGGCGTGTTGATCGTGGCGCCTTCGAACAGCTCTTCGTCGAGCTTGCCCTTTTTCGTCATGCGGAAAATTTTCGGCAGCGGCCTGTCGGGCGTGAAGCTTTCCAGCCGCGCGACGGCGCGCGGCGACAGGATGATCATGCCGTGTGCGGCCTCGCCGCCCATCACCTTCTGCCAGGAATAAGTGACGACGTCGCATTTCGCCCAATCGATCGGTTGCGCGAACGCCGCGCTCGTCGCGTCGTTGATGGTTATCCCTTCGCGGTCGGCTGGGATCCACTCGAAATCAGGGATTTTCGCGCCGGACGTCGTGCCGTTTTGCGTAAAGATGATGTCGGCTTGCTTGCGCGCCCGCGATAAATCCGGCAGCGCGCCATAGGGCCGGCCGACATGCAGCGCCGCATCGATCTTCAGCGCTTTCGCATCGGTCACCCATTCCTCGCCGAAGCTTTCCCAGGCGAACACGTCGACCGGGCGCTCGCCCAGCATCGACCACATCGCCATCTCGACCGCGCCGGTGTCCGAGGCCGGCACGATCCCGCTACGATCGTCGGGCGGAACC
>CAZMRN010000119.1:0-6546 GCA_964568575.1 uncultured Caulobacteraceae bacterium | reverse complement strand
CTTTGCCACCAAGCTGTGGAACGCGGCGCGCTTCGCGCAGATGAACGAGTGCGCGGTGTGGGACAAGTTCGATCCCGCCACGCCGAAGGTCGCGGTCAATCGCTGGATCGTCGGCGAGGTCGCCAAGACGGCCGCCGCCGTCACGCGCGAGCTTGAGCAATACCGCTTCAATGAAGCCGCCGGCGCGCTCTATCGCTTCGTCTGGAACGTCTATTGCGACTGGTATCTCGAATTCATCAAGCCGCTGCTGGCCGGTGAGGACGAAGCCGCCAAGCTCGAAACCCGGCGCACCGCGGCGTGGGCGCTCGACCAGGCGCTGATCCTCCTGCATCCCTTCATGCCGTTCATCACGGAAGAATTGTGGGCGCGGCTGGGCGAGTTCGGCGCCAAGCGCGACCGCATGCTGATCGTGGAATCCTGGCCGTCGCTCGATCCGGCGCTGATCGACGAGGCGGCGGCGGCGGAGATCGATTGGATGATCGCGCTGATCTCGGAAACCCGCGCCACCCGGGCGGAGCTGAACGTGCCGCCGAGCGCGCGCATTCCGCTGCTGCTGATCGGGGCCGACGACGCGACCTGCGCGCGTCTTGAGCGCTATCAGGATCTGATCGATCGCCTGGCGCGGCTGGAATATTCCACCAGCGCCGAGGCCGCGCCGCACGGGGCGGTGACCTTCGTGCTTGACGACGCCACCGTCGCTTTGCCGCTCGACGGCATCGTCGATTTCAAGGCCGAAGCCCTGCGCCTGGAGAAGGAAATCGCGCGCCTTGAGGGCGAGGCGGCCAAGATCGACGCCAAGCTCGGCAATCTGGATTTCGTGCGCAAGGCGCCGGAGGAGGTCGTGGAGGAGAACCGCGACCGCCTCAATGACGCGCGCAGCGCCGCAGCACGACTGCGCGCCGCGCTCGCGCGCCTGCAAGAGGCCTCATGACAAAGCTCGCCGCGCGCAGCGGCGCCAGACGGAGCGGAAGAACGCAATGACGCGCTGGGACAAATCGAAACTGCCGTCGCGCCACACCACGATGGGGCCCGAACGCGCGCCGCACCGCTCCTATTATTACGCCATGGGCCTCGGCACGAAGGAGATCGAGCAGCCCTTCGTCGGCGTCGCGTCGTGCTGGAACGAGGCTGCGCCGTGCAACACCGCCTTGATGCGGCAAGCCCATGTCGTGTCGCAGGGCGTGAAAGCCGCCGGCGCCACGCCGCGCGAATTCTGCACCATCACCGTCACCGACGGCATCGCCATGGGCCATGAAGGCATGCGCTCGTCGCTGGTGTCGCGCGAAGTGATCGCCGATTCCGTCGAGCTCACGATGCGCGGCCATTGCTATGACGCGCTCGTCGGCGTCGCGGGTTGCGACAAGAGCCTGCCGGGCATGATGATGGCGATGCTACGCCTCAATGTGCCGAGCGTGTTTCTTTATGGCGGCTCGATCCTGCCGGGCCAGTGGCGGGGCCGCGAGGTCAATGTCCGAGACCTGTTCGAGGGCGTCGGCTCGCACGCCGCCGGCAAGATGAGCCTCGACGATCTGTGCGATCTCGAAAAGCACGCCTGTCCGGGCGACGGCGCGTGCGGGGGCCAATACACCGCCAACACGATGGCGTGCGTGTCCGAAGCGATCGGCCTGGCGCTGCCTTTGTCGTCGGCGCTGCCGGCGCCCTACGAAAGCCGCGACGCCTACGCCCGCGCCAGCGGCGAGGCGGTCGTTGCGCTGTTGGAGAAAAACCTCCGCCCGCGCGACATCTGCACCCGCGAAGCGTTCGAGAACGCCGCGGTGGTGATCGCCGCCACCGGCGGATCGACCAATGGCGGCCTGCATCTGCCGGCGATGGCGCACGAGGCGGGCGTGCGCTTCACGCTGGAGGATGTCGCGCGCGCGTTCAAGAAAACGCCGTGGCTGTGCGATCTTCAGCCCGGCGGCAAATATGTCGCCAAGCATATGGGCGAGGCGGGCGCCGTGCCGGCGCTGCTGCGGGTGCTGCTCGATGCGGGGCTCTTGCACGGCGACGTGATGACGGTGACCGGCAAGACGCTGCGGGAAAATCTCGAAGGCGTCGCCTGGCGCGCCGATCAGGACGTGATCCGCCCGTTCGACAAGCCGCTGTCAAGCGACGGCGGCGTCGTCGGCTTGTGGGGCTCGCTCGCGCCGGACGGCGCCATCGTGAAGATTGCGGGATTGGAGAACATTCGCTTCCGCGGCCCCGCGCGCGTGTTCGACGGCGAGGAGGCCTGTTTCGACGCGGTCACGCACGGGCGCTTCAAGGAAGGCGAGGTGCTCGTCATTCGCTATGAAGGCCCGCGCGGCGGGCCGGGCATGCGCGAAATGCTGTCGACCACCGCCGCGCTCTACGGCCAAGGCATGGGCGACAAGGTCGCGCTGATCACAGACGGCCGCTTCTCCGGCGCCACGCGCGGCTTTTGCATCGGCCATGTCGGGCCGGAAGCGCAATTGGGCGGGCCGATCGCGCTGGTGAGGGACGGCGACATCATCGCCATCGACGCAGGCGGCGGTCGCATCGATCTGGAAGTGAGCGAGGCCGAACTCGCCGAGCGGAGGAAAAGCTGGGCCCCGCGCGAAACCAATTACGCCTCCGGCGCGCTGTGGAAATACGCGCAAGGGGTGGGCCCCGCTCATCTCGGCGCGGTGACGCATCCCGGCGCGGCGGCTGAAAAACACGTCTATGCGGATATCTGACCATGCCCGGCCAAGCTCATGACGTCATGTCGGCGTTCTGGACCGTTCAGAACGACCGCGATTATTCCAAACTCGTCGATCTGTTCGCCGATGATGCAACCATCGTCGATCCGATCTATGGCGTGTTCCAGGGCAAAGCCGCCATCGCGCGCTTCATGGCGCTGATGGTGGAGGAAATGGGCAAGCGCGGCGTCTCCTTTGATCTCGTCGAGCTGCACGGCGATCATGAAACGGCGTGGGCGCTGTGGCGCGCCAATCTGCCGGGCGGCGTGCGTACGGGGTGCGGGCTCTATCGCGTGCGGGACGGCAAGATCGTGTTCTATCGCGACTTCATGGATCCGCCGGCCGCCGGCTGAGGATGCCCACGCTCGAAAGCCTTGGCGCATTCTTGGCGGCGTCGCTGCTGATGGAGCTGACGCCCGGTCCGAACATGGGCTATCTGGCCATTCTGTCGATGCAGTCCGGCAGGCAGGCTGGCGTGCGCGCTGTCGCCGGCGTCACGGCGGGCTTATGCGCGATCCTCGTCGCATCCGCCTTCGGCGTCGCCGAGATCGCGGCGCGCCAGCCGATCCTCTTGCACGCGCTGCGCTGGGCGGGCTGCGCCTACATGCTATGGCTGGCCTGGGATTGCTGGCGCGACGCGGATGCGAAAGCCGAAGAGGCCATCGATCCGCAGGCGCCGTTCGTGCGCGGCTTCATCGCCAACGTGCTGAACCCAAAGGCCGCGCTTCTCTATGTGGCGCTGACGCCAAGCTTCATCAGGCCGGACGGCGCGCCCTATTGGGCGCAGACTTTGATCCTGGGGTCTTTGCACATTGCAGTCAGCATCGTCGTGCATCTGGCGACCGTCCTCGCCGCCGCGCGCGTCGGCGCGGTCGTGCTTGGGCCGCAGGCGAGCGCGCGTGAACGCTTCACGCGGCGCGGCTTCGCGCTGGCGCTCGCGGCCATCGCGGTGTGGCTGTTCTTCGCGGCGCGGCCGCCGGCGGCGTGATCAGATGATCTGCTTCTCCTCGCCCCACCACAGCGGCGAGCGGGACAGATCGATGAAGCGCTTCTCGTCTTCCAGGAGCATCCGCCCCGCTTCGCGCGCAGCGGGATCGTTCGCGGTTGCGGCCAAATCCTCGAACCCGTCCCACCACAATTGCGCGACGCCGTCGTATTGCTCAGGGCCATGGCGCGTCGCGCGGATGTCTGCGGACAGGTCGGGCGCGGCGGAATGCGTCTGCACATAGCGGCGGATGCGCAGCACGTCCTTCACGCTCGCCACCAGCGGGCCGTGCGTGTTGAGCCAATAATCCTGGAACGCTTCGCGCGTGAGGTGCGGCAGGCGCACGAGGCAGAAGGTGAGCTTGAGCATGGTCGGCCTCACAAGGCGAAGGTCGCGATCACCGGGACGTGATCGCTGGGCTTGTCCATCGCGCGCGCTTCTTTGTGGATGGCCACGCCCTTGAGCGCGTCGGCGGCTTGCGGCGACAGCACGATATGATCGATGCGAATGCCGTGATTGCGCCGCCAGGCGCCGGCCTGATAATCCCAGAACGTGTATTGGCCCGTGCGCGCGTCGGCCTGCATGAAGGCGTCCTCCAGGCCCAGATGCAGGAGCGTGCGATAGCCGTCGCGCGCCTCCTGCGAGATCAGCGCGTCGCCGGCCCAGGAGGGCGCGTCGTCAGCGTCGCCGTCGCGCGGGATGACGTTGTAATCGCCGGCCAGCGCGAGGGGTTCTTCATAGGCCAAAAGGTCGCGCGCGTGCGCGGCGAGGCGCGCCATCCAGCGCTGCTTGTAGGCGAATTTGTCGCTGTCGACTGGGTTGCCGTTGGGCGCATAGAGCGAGGCTGCGCGCACCACGCCGCCAGGACGCTCGATCACGGCTTCGAGATAGCGCGCCTGATCGTCTGCGTCGTCGCCCGGCAGGCCGCGGCGCACATCGCTCATGCGCCAGCGCGACAGGAGCGCGACGCCGTTATAGCTCTTCTGTCCGAACGTCTCGACGGCATAGCCTAAAGCTTCGATTTCAAGTCTTGGAAACTTTACGTCCTCGCACTTGATCTCTTGAAGACATACGACATCTGCGTCGATCTGCTTGAGAACCTCGAGGGCCGTGGGCAATCGCGCCAGGATTGAATTGACATTCCACGTGGCGATTTTGAACGCCATGGCGACCTCGCACCTGCAGCGCTGTCGCAGAAAGAGCGCAGCCCACAGAAGACCTATGCTCGGATGACTTCGCCGGCCTTGCAAGACAAGACCGGTGCGGCGGCCTGTGCTAGGAGAGAGACATGTGGGCGCCGCTCCTTGCATTCTCGCTGTTCAACCTCGCCGCCGCGGCCGCGAGCGTCGCTGCGGCGTTCCGGCTCTTGCAGCCGGAGGAGCGAGCGGCCTGGCGCTCGCGGCGGCTTCTGGCGATCGCTGCGGGTCTGACCTGGACCTTCCCGCCGGCGGCGCTGGCGGCGACCGTTTGGGCGTGGAGCGCCGGCGGCGCGCACGCGACTTTGATCGCGCTTGCGCCCTTGGGCTGGCTCATCGCGATGGGCGTCATCTTCGCCATCGTCGACGTCGCCGAAGACGGCGTGCTCGATTTCGGCCGCCGAAAACCATGAATTTGCGCCTTCCTGCAATGATCGTCGGCACGGCGGCGTGCCTGGCGCCGATCGTGATCGCGCCGGATCTCGTGGCGTCGAATGTGCTGCAGGCCGCATCGCTGGCCGAGCTCGAACCGCGCTCGCTCGATTCCATCCTGACTGCGGCCTATGTGCTCGCTGCAGCGCTTGTGCCGGCGATCTGCGTGATCAGCCTGGCGCGCGGCTGGCTGGCCTATATCTGGGGTCCGCGCGACCGCGCGGTGCGGCGGCTTTATTTCTGGCCGCTGGTGGGGCTTGTGGTCGCTGCGATCCTGTTCTCCGCGCAATATCTGTCGGCGCGGCTTTAACAGTCCGCCGACAAAGCCGCTTCGCCCCCTCAGTCCGCTTCGCGGCCAGCTCCCCCGTAAACGGAGGAGCGAAGCGGCCCCTCTTTCTTCCCCCGCTTGCGGGGGAAGTGGCCGGCGAAGCCGGACGATGGGGGCGAACCGCCTCTAAAAGCCCCGAAACGACGTGAACTCCTCCACCGCGGCGCGGTCGGTGCGCAGTTTGTTGACCGGCGCGTCCTCGTCGGCGTAGCCCAGCGCCATGCCGCAATAGACCATTTCGGTTTCCGGCAATTGAAAATGCGCCTTCAGCGAGTCGCGCGCGAGCGCCCAGTACTCTTGCATGCAGGACGACACGCCGCGCTCGATCGCCGCCAGCGCGACCGATTGCATGAACATGCCCATATGCGCCCATTGGCCATGGCCCATGCGGCGGTCGATGATGAAGAACAGGCCGACCGGCGCGCCGAAGAATTCCGCGTTGCGCGAAAACCAGGCCATGCGCGCGAACTTGTCTTCGCGCGGGATGCCGATGAGGCCGTACATATCCTCGCCGACCTTGAAGCGCCAGGATTTGTGCGGCTCCCAGAGATTGTCGGGATAGACCGGCCGGTCGCCGAATTCGCCGCGCGGATTGCTCTGCATCACGCCCTTGAGGATGTCGATGACGGCTTGGCGTTCGTCTCCCGCCACCGCGATCACCTTCCACGGCTGCACATTGCCGCCCGACGGCGCCCAACGCGCGGCGTCGAGAATGTCGCGCACCAGCGCCTGGGGCAGGGGATCGGGCTTGTAGGCGCGGATCGAGGTGCGGCGATAGATGGCTTCGGTCGGCGTCATGGTCATCCCGGGGTCGCAAGCGCCGGCAGGCCCGGCTTGGCTTTGAAGCGCTTCACCAGCGCGCGTCCCTGGTTTTGGCCGGCCCGGATGTCGCGCGCAAGCATCAGG
>CAZMRN010000118.1:1782-6631 GCA_964568575.1 uncultured Caulobacteraceae bacterium | reverse complement strand
TTGCGCAGCGCGCGCCGCAACCGGCGGCGTTTGCGCTGATCGGCGACGGGGCGGGCGCAGCGCGGGCGATCGGCATGAGCGCCTGCGCCGGCGCGCTCGCCGGAATTTTCCTCATGCGCACCGCCGAGGCCGCGCGCCGTCAAGGACACGCGCAGGCGATCCTTGCTGCGCTCCTCGCCTGGGCGAAGACCGTGGGCGCAGAGCGCGCGTTTCTGCAGGTGGAGGCGTCGAATTCCGGCGCCATCGCGCTTTACCGGCGCGCCGGCTTCAGTGAAGCGTCTCGATACGCTTTTTGGCGACCCAATTCACCAGCCTGACCATCGCGGCCGCGCCGACGAGCGGCGCGATGAATGGAATGAAGGAGCACGCGGCGCCGACAATGAACGTCGCGATGGGCGCGCTGCGGCGCAAAGCCTGCGTCTCGCGCCAATTGAAGCGGCGCACGCCGGCGAGGGAAAAATACTCGCGCCCCATCAGGAACCCGTTCAGCCCGATGAACACGAAAAAATTCACCACCGGCACAAACAAAAGCGGCAGCGCCAACAGGTTCAGGATCAGCGCCGGCGCCGCGATGCGCACGCCGTTGGCGAGACCTTCGGCAATCGGCGTCATCCGCCCCGGCGCCGAGCCTGGCGGAAGCACGGCGCGCTCCACCCGCTCTGCCGCGACGTCGAACAGCGCGCCGCCCACCATCATCGAAATCGCCGGCGATAGTGCGATCGCCACAACCACGATCAGAACGCCGCCCAGCACATCCGCGGCGTTCCACACCCACGCCATCCAGCCTTCGCCTTCGGGAATGAGCGGCCAAACATATTTAAGCGCCGCCCACGCCGCGAGCCACGATCCGACGACGGCGACGAACAGGCACGCCAGCGCGAGGGTGAAGAGGCGCTGCGAGAACACATCCTTCACGCCGCCGCCGATGGCGGCGAACGCCGCCGCAACGCCGCCCATGCCAAGCGCTCCTTGCTAGCCCGCCGCGTCGAAGGCCTTTTTCAGGGCGTCCTTCACGCGCTTGTCGATATCGCCCACGCCGGTCATCGGCGCAATGAATTGGCACATGCCGCCCGGCGGCTGGGCCACGATGTTGGGGGCGGCGAGATCTTCCTTGGAATTGATGCCAAGTTCGAAGCGGTCGTTTGTTTTGGGGCCGAGCATCGCGAACTGCTTTTTCCGCCGCAGCGAGACATAGCCCTTCTTAGGCGCGATCTCGAACGGGCCCAAGGTTTCGACATAGGCCATGAGCGCGTCATGGATGGGGCGCTGATGCGCCTTCTTGCCGGAATAGATCTCGTCCAGCAGCGCCCCGATCGAGGCGCCGGACGCCTTCGCCGCGCTTGCGCCGTCCGATTGCAGCGCAATGTGGACGAGCATGTTGGCGTCGCCGTGGCCCAGGCCGAAGGCCTGCTTCGCCCAATCGCGCAATTCGCCATGCTTGGCTTTGCCGCTTGCCTTCAGCGCCGCGGTGAGCTGCTCCAGCGATTTGCCGGTCTTCTTCTCGATATTGGCGATTTGCGTTTGCACCGCCTTGTCCAGATCAGCCATCGCGCCCTCCCTTTAGATGGAGCGGCCGCGCTGCACGATCCACACGCCGCCCAGAACGAGGCCCGCGCCCGCAAGCGCCAACGGCCCCAAACTCTCGCCAAACAAAATCCACGAAAACGCCGCCGCGGCGACCGGCTGCACCCACAACAACACCGTCGACACCGAAATCGGCAGTCGCCCGAGGCCTTCCGCGATGAGCCCCTGCCCGCCGACCTGGCTGACGACGCCGAGCGCGATCAGAACCAGCCATCCGTTGAGCGTGCGGGGAATCAACGCCTCGCCCGCCGCCAGCGTCGCGACGAGCGCGAAAACAAGCGCCGCGGACGTAGTGACCAGCATGGTCGCGCGCGCGCTGGCGTGATCGCGCTCTCGGCGCAGCAGAATGAGATAGGCCGCGTACCAGACGCACGAGCCGAGCGCGATGAGATCGCCCCACAGGCCGGCCGGCCCCGCAGCGCCTGGCGCGCCGGACGCGCGCGCATAGGACAAGAGCAGCACGCCGCACAGGCCTGCGGCGGCGCCGGCCAGGAACGCCCCGCCGATTTTTTCCTTGAACAGCAACCATCCCGCAAGCGCGGCGAGGATCGGCGTCATGTTGGAGATCAGCGTCGCGTTCAGCACGGTGGTCAGCGTCAAGGCGGCGTGCCAGAGCGCGATATCCGCCCCGAAGCACACACCCGCGATCAACAGCATCGGCAGGCGCGCGCGCGGCAGCGGCGTCCCTTCCAGGCGATGCAGCAGCGCCAAGAGCGGCAGCGCGAACGCGAATCGCCAGAACGCGGTCGCCTGGGGCCCCAGCTCCGACAGCCGCACGCCGATCGGCGCAAGCCCGATCAAGGCCGCGCCGAGAGCGACCTGCGCAGCCGGCGGCAGGCGAAACATCGGCTCCCCCAAAGACGCGCTCCATGGCGCAAGGGGCTTGGCCGCGCAAGGTCAACGCGCCTCGCCCGGCGTCGCAGGCGCACGCACGCGCGACCAATCGACGGGTCCCTGCGTGAAGCGCTCCTGAAGCTTTTGCAGAGTATAGGCGTTGCCGGCGTTGAAATGGCCCGCCAGCGTTTGAAACCCTGCGCCCTGGCCATAGCCGAGCATCGACACCCGCACGCGGGTGGATTGGGAATCCAGCGGCTCAAGATCGATGATCGTCCAAAGGCGCCGCGCCAGATCGGCCTCCGGAAACCCGGGCGGCGTACGCGCGATCTGGATCGCCAGCATGCGCTCGGGCGCGTAGGCGAGCACGCGGTTCTGAATATTGGCCGGATCGCCGAGCCGCGCTCCGGGCGCGTAGCTCGATTCCCAGAGGCCGCCGGGACGCAGATCGATCGCCGCAAGCGGAGCGACCCAGGCGCTCAATCCTTGCGTCGTCGACCAGGCGGCCCACACTTCCGCTACAGGCGCGGGAATGATCGCCTCGTGGCACAGCATGTAGGTGTGATCGGGAAAGTTGCGCCTGCACTCCACAACGCCCGTTTGCGCGGCCGCAGCCCCGCTGGCGAGCAGCCACGCCGCGCCGATCCAAGCAAAAAAGCGCTTCATGGGCCTCTCCCCTCTTTCGCGTCGCGCTCGAGGCGGCGCAGATAATCGCGCAGCAGGGCGACGCCGTCGTCGAACGCCTCAAGCGTGCGGTGCGTGCGCGCCTGCATCACGCCGCCCTCCATCACCGACAAGACAAGCCGCGAGAGCGCCCGCCGGTCGCACGTCGCCGGCAGGCGATCGCCGGCCGCGATGAGGCACGCCTCCACCCGGGCCGCCCATTGCGTGAAATTCGCCGCCAGCCGCTCGCGCACGGCGGGATCGGGCTCGTGCAACTCCAGCGCGATGGAGCCGATGGGACACCCGTAAAGGCAGTCGCTGTCGACCAGCAGCCGCCGATAGGCCGCCAGCAGCGCGAAGATCCGCTCAATGGGGTCGTCGACGCCCTCCCAGGCCGGCGCCAAGAGCATGGAATCGATGCCGGCGTAGTAGGCGTCGAGGACGGCCTCGAGCAGCGCCTGTTTGGTGGGGAAGAGGTTGTAGAGGCTGCCGGAATTGGCGTTCGCGGCGGCCAGAATCTCCGCGACGCTGGTGGCGCCGAATCCCTTGGCGCCGAAGAGCTCCATGGCGGCGTAGACGAGTCGGTCGCGGGTGGGAACATCAGACATGGCGCTTGATTGATTGCTCAATCAAGCTGGCGCCAATCCGATTGGCCGTCAAGCCCGGTTTCCGCGCCCGCAAAGGGAGGTGCGGATCAGACGTCAGGTTGCGATCGCACCGAAACTCGCCTGGCCGACGCGCCGCGCCGGTCCGAGACTGACAGCTTGTTCAGAGAAAAATTGTGCGCCGAGCGGCTGCAGCATTGACCGGTCATTAATGTCCAGCATCACTATATGTAGGGGCCAGAGAACAGGAACGCACACTAGACCTTGCGGTTCGGGCCAGAACCGAGTCTGGTTAAAACGGGATGAAGGAGAACGGCGAATGTACGGGCGGGCGACTTCAACGACAGCGCATACACGGTCAGAGCCGCATCGCGGCAAGCCCAAGGCGCTGCGGCCCCTCAAAGTGGTCGAGAAGGTGGTGACCGATCCGTCGCGCGACGCGCTGATCACCGAATTCGGCAAGAAGACGCTGGAAGACCGCTACTTGCTGCCGGGCGAAAGCTTTCAGGACATGTTCGCCCGCGTCGCCACGGCCTTCGCCGACGACATCGCGCACGCCCAGCGCCTGTACGATTACATCTCCAAACTGTGGTTCATGCCGGCGACGCCAGTCCTGTCGAACGGCGGCGCCGAACGCGGTCTGCCGATTTCTTGCTTTCTCAACGCGGTCGGCGATTCGCTCGACGGCATCGTCGACACCTGGAACGAGAATGTCTGGCTTGCGTCGAACGGCGGCGGCATCGGCACCTATTGGGGCGGCGTTCGTTCCATCGGCGAAAAGGTCGGCCAGAACGGGCAGACCAGCGGCATCATTCCGTTCATCCGCGTGATGGATTCGCTCACGCTGGCGATCAGCCAGGGCTCGCTGCGGCGCGGCTCGGCGGCCGTCTATCTCGACGTGCACCATCCCGAGATCGAGGAATTTCTCGAAATCCGCAAAGCGGCGGGCGATTTCAACCGCAAGAGCCTGAATCTCCATCACGGCATCAACATCACCGATGAATTCATGCACGCCGTGCGCGATGATCTGCCGTTTGCGCTGCGCAGCCCGAAGAATATGGAGCCGTTGAAGCACATCAATGCGCGCAAGCTCTGGCAGAAGATTCTCGAACTGCGGCTGCAGACCGGCGAGCCCTACATCCTCTTCGCCGACACCGTGACCA
>CAZMRN010000118.1:0-1767 GCA_964568575.1 uncultured Caulobacteraceae bacterium | reverse complement strand
CCAAGCATCAGCGCGATCTCGGCCTCAAGGTGCGCCAGTCGAATCTGTGCTCGGAAATCATGCTGCACACCGGGCTCGACCATCTCGGGCGGGAGCGCACGGCCGTGTGCTGCCTATCGTCCTTGAACGCTGAAAAGTTTCTCGAATGGGAGAAGCACGAGACTTTCCTGGAGGACGTGTTCCGCTTCCTCGACAATGTCCTGCAGGACTTCATCGAGCGCGCGCCGCCGGAAATGGAGCGCGCCACCTACGCCGCTTATCGCGAACGCAGCGTGGGGCTGGGCCTGATGGGCTTCCATTCCATGCTGCAGCAGCTCGGCATCCCGATGGAATCGGCGATGGCGAAGGTGTGGAACAACCGCATCTTCAAGGCGATGCGCCGCGGCGCCGATGCGGCTTCGGTCAAGCTCGCCCAGGAGCGCGGCCCCTGCCCCGATGCGGCCGAACAGGGCGTCATGGCGCGGTTTTCGCACAAGCTGGCGATCGCGCCGACGGCGTCGATTTCGATCATCTGCGGCGGCGCGAGCGCAGGCATCGAGCCGATCCCGGCGAACATCTACACGCACAAGACGCTGTCCGGCTCGTTTGCGGTGAAGAACCCCTATCTCGAAGCGCTGCTCACCGAGAAAGGCAAGAACACCGCCGCGGTGTGGGATTCGATCCTGGCGAACGAAGGCTCGGTGCAGCACCTCGATTTCCTCAGCGACGACGAGAAGGCCGTATTCAAAACCGCCTTCGAAATCGATCAGCGCTGGATCATCGAACTCGCCGCCGACCGCACGCCCTATATCTGCCAGTCGCAATCGCTCAACGTGTTCCTGCCGGGCGACGTGGACAAATGGGACTTGCACATGTTGCACTGGATGGCGTGGGAGCGCGGCGTGAAGTCGCTCTATTATTGCCGCTCCAAGAGCGTACAGCGCGCCGGCTTCGCGCAAGGCGAGGAACTCAAGGCCGACGCCACCACGCCCAGCGTGGAACGCACCGATTACGAGGAATGCCTCGCCTGCCAGTGACGACACCTGCCGGCGCAGTCCCCTTCTCCCACCAGGGGGAAGGGGCGCGCCCAATCAGCGCGCTTCGGCGGCGAGCCATTCCATCACGTCGATGTGCATGAGGTAGGTCAGCGCCTGGCTTTCCTGTGTGCCGACGGCGGCGAAGAATTGCCGCGCCACCGAATTGCCGACGCCAGTGGTGATGGTTAGTTCTCGGGCGCCGAGTTCGCGGGCGCGCCGGGCGATGTGCGACAGCATGATCCGCGCCAGTCCGCTGCGGCGATGTTCGGGCGTCACGTAAAGCTCCGCGAGCACGACGGTGGCGACAGCGCGGCGCACGTCATAGCCCTTGGTGATGATCGCAAGCGCAGCCGCCCGCTGACCCGGCGCCGTCTCGCCCACCCACGGCTCGAACAGCGGGTGTTGGCCGAAGGCGTGCGCGCGGACGTGATCGGCGTCGAGCAGGCCCGACACCTCGCCCGCCTCTTGCGCGGCCGCGGCGCTCAGGCGCGCGATGCTCTCTGCGTCGCGTGCATGCGCACGCCGGATGACGGGCATGAGCCGCTCCTTTCGGCCGCAAGTCTAACCCGCCCGCGGACGACTCATGCAAGCCGGAATGCGGCGTTAACCCTGCAGCGTCGGCCTAATGGTCGTGGCCGATGATCGGGCGATCCTCGCGTTTCTCCCATTCCGTGTCGGGGTTGCGCCGCGCCATCGCCGCGCCGACCATCGTCAACGCCACGATCGCCAACATGGCGACGCCGATCCACAC
>CAZMRN010000117.1:0-6639 GCA_964568575.1 uncultured Caulobacteraceae bacterium | reverse complement strand
CAATACTACCCGATCGGGGGCTTGAAGGGAACAATCCGGAAATGCGCGGCTATTTCGGCATCGGGGCGGAGGAAATCTCGAAGCCCATGAATCTCGGCGCGCTGATGCGCACCGCGCACGCCTTCGGCGCGAGCTTCGTCTTCACCGTGAACGCGGCGCCGAAGCTGCGCGAAGCCTATCATGCCGACACCTCGCGCACGTTCGACGCGGTTCCGTATTATCCCTTCGCAACGATCGAGGAGCTGCGCCTGCCGAAAGGCTGCGCGCTGGTCGGCGTGGAATTGACCGACGACGCGGTCGATCTGCCCAGCTTCCGCCATCCGCACGCGGCGGCCTATGTGCTGGGGCGCGAGCGCGGGTCCTTGTCCGACGCGATGCAGGCGCGCTGCGCGCATATCGTCAAAATTCCCACGAAATTCTGCATCAATGTCGCGCTCGCCGGCGCGCTTGTGATGTATGATCGGACGCTGTCGCTGGGCGGCCATCCGCCGCGGCCCTTGATGCCCGGCGGGCCTGCGCCGCCCCTCACCAAAGCGCCGAAGCCGAAACGCTGACGCGCCCCTGCACACGGAAGGCCTCGCCATGGATCGAAGCAAGATCGCCGCCGCCGACGCCCTCGCCGCGCTGCCGGGATGGACGCAAACCCCCGGCCGCGAGGCGATCCGCAAGGAGTTCCGCTTCGCCGATTTCAACGCCGCCTTCGCCTTCATGACGCGCGCGGCGCTGAAGGCCGAGCAGCTCGACCACCACCCGGAATGGTTCAACGTGTACAATCGGGTCGAGGTCACGCTGGCCACGCACGATGCGGGCGGGATCACCGCGCTCGACGTCGCGCTGGCGCTCTTCATGGACCAGGCCGCCGGCTGATCCTTGCCAAAAGCGGCCCGCCTCGCCAGGGTGCGCGCCGATCAGATCAGGGAGACGCAGATGGGCGATCGTTTGGCCGGCAAGAAAGCATTCATTTCCGGCGGCGCGCAGGGCCTGGGCGCGGCGATGGCCAAACGCTTCGCCGAGGAAGGCGCCAAGGTCGCGCTTGGCGACGTCAATTTCGACGGCGCGCAAAAAACCGCCGCCGAGATCAACGCCGCCCATGGCGGAGGAACCGCCTTCGCCGTCGCGCTTGACGTGACCAGCGAAGAGCAATGGATCACCGCGCTCGAGGTCGCCAATGCGACGATGGGCGGCATCTCGATCCTGGTGAACAACGCCGGCATCTCGCGCGGCGGCAATATCGAGCAATTGTCGTTCGAGGATTGGAAGCTCGTGATGAGCGTGAACGTGGACTCGGTGTTTCTGGGAACCAAGCACGCGCTGAAATACATGCGCGACCATCAGCCCGGCTCGATCGTCAACATCTCCTCCATCGCCGGCCTGATCGCGGCGCACAATTCGCCCGTCTACAACGCCTCCAAGGCCGCCGTCTGGCTGCTCTCCAAGGGCATTGCGCTGCATTGCGCCAAACAGGGGCTGGCGATCAGATCGAACTCGATCCATCCGACGTTCATCGACACGCCGATCCTCGATCCCCTGCGCCAGACCTTCGGCAAGGAGATCGCGGAAGGCAAGCTGGCGCGCCAGATCCCCGTCGGCCATATCGGCGAGCCCAACGACGTCGCCAATGCCGCGCTTTATTTGGCGTCGGACGAAAGCAAATTCGTCACCGGCGCGGAGATCAAGGTGGACGGCGGCATTTCGGCGCAATGAGCGGCGCCTTGCGGCCGCCGGCCGCGGCGCCGATATCGTACGCGAAGGAGCCAAGGATGTTCGCCAGGGTCTGCACCGCGATCGCCGCCGCCTGCATCGCCCTTTCCGCTTGCGCGCCCGAGGCGCCGCCCGCCGCGCAAGCTCCGGCGCAAGAGGGGCAAGTGCGGCTCGGCTCCACCCAGGCGCTGCAGGACTGGCTGATGATCGCCCGCACCCAGGACGGCGGCTTCGTGCATTTCAATCAGCAATCGATCTTCCGCGAAAACGGCCAGGCGCGCATCGACGTGCAGGTGCGCTATGGCGCGCCGCAATTGTACGAAAGCGAAACCGACCGCACCGAAACCACGATCCGCTACACGCTCGAACGCATCGGCTTCGTGTTCAATTGCGCCGACGAAACTTTCGCGATCCGCGAACGCCAGATCGTGGACGAGAATGGAACCGTGCTCGCAACCATCCCCGGCCGTCCCGATCTCTTCCGCCCCACGCCCGCCGGCGGCGTCGCCCGGCTCGTCCTGCCGCCCGCTTGCCGCGGACGATGAGGCCATCCTCCTTCTCCCACAAGAGACCTCTGCGAAAGTCGCGTTACCCGCATTCCATCGCCCCGGTCTCGCTGGAAGCGAGAACCGGGGCCCATGTTTTCAAGGGTTATTGAACATGGGCCCCGGATCAGGCTCCGCCTGTCCGGGGCGATGCGGCAGCTTGGTGCTTTTCGCAGAGGCCTCCACAATGGGAGAAGGCGATCAGCGCCGCGAGCGCTGATAGATGACGCCGGACATCAAGTACCGCGCGCCCGGCGCGCCCAGGACGCGATCCACCGCCGCCTGCATCTGGCGCGCCATGAGATCGGGATCGGGCGCGGTGTCGGCGCGGTAATAGGTCGCCGCATAGGTCGCCACCGCCTGGCGCAGCGCATCGCTCAGACGCGGCCGGCTCGCGGTCGCGCGCGCGCGCAGCGCCGCGTCGGGAATGTCGAGCCCGCCCTCGACCGTCAGCACGCCGACCGCGCCATAACGCCCGATCACGCCGGCGTTGATCGCCGGCAAGGGCAGATAGGATTCCGCCGACGTCAAACGCTGCTGATCGCGCGCGGCGTTCGAGGGCGGCGGTTGCGCGGCCGCAGCGCCCGCGACGGCCAACGCGCCCGCAAGCGCAGCGATCAGAAGAGCGCGCCGTGTCGCCATGATGCGGGTACTATCGTTGCGGTCGGATTGACGTTTCGTTTACGCCGCGCTCACAGATACATGCGCGAGATGTCGACGCTGGAGCGCTGGCCGACGGCGCGCCAATGCGCTTTGAGCCACGTCTCCGCCCCGGCGCGGCCGAGCGCGAACAATTCCTGGAAGAAGCTCCAATCGGCGTTGAGATCGGCGCCGGCGCCGAAATGCGACAGCGCGGCGTCGTCGGCGATCTCGTGCATCAGGATTTTCTTGTAGCGCGGCGATTCCAGCCGGCCTTCGTCCAACAGCCGGCCGACGAACGCGATGGCGTGCAGTTCACGCATCAGGCTGGCGTTGAAGGTGATCTCGTTCAGCCGCGCGACGATCTCGCGCGCCTGCGTCGGCGGCTCGGGCCGCGACAAGGGAATGAGCCGCACCAGAACGATGTCCTGCGGATCGCCTTCGAACAACGGAAACAGCGCCGGATTGCCGACATAGCCGCCATCCCAATAGCGCCGCCCGCCGATCTCCACGGCCTGGAACAAGGTCGGCAGGCAGGCCGAGGCCATGACGTGATCGGGCATCAGCGCGGCGTTCTCGAACAGCGCGATGCGCCCGGTCTCGACATCGGTGGCGGAGATGAACAGCCGGATCTGCGCGCAGCCGCGCACGCGCTCGAAATTGACGAGCTCGGCGACGAGCTCTTTCAGCGGATTGATGTTGAGCGGATTGGAATTGTACGGCGAGACCATCGACGTCACCGCGTCGGTCCACGCGGAATAGGCCGCGCTCCACCCCGGTGCGAACGCGCTCATCAGCGCCATCAGCGGCGTGCGGCGATAGGGGCTGGCGCGGCCTGCTTCCGCGACGCCTTCCCAGAATTTCCGCAGCGCCGCGCGCGCGCCCTCCGCGCCGCCTTCGGCGTAGCCGTCCGCCAGCACGACCGCGTTCATCGCGCCGGCCGACGCGCCGGAGATCGCGGCGATCTCGACGCGGTCGTCCTCCAACAGGCGATCGAGCGCGCCCCAGGTGAAGGCGCCGAGCGCGCCGCCGCCCTGCAGGGCGAGCTTGATGCGTTTTTTCTCGCGCGCCATCTATTGCGCCGTCCAGCCGCCGTCGAGCGATAACGCCGCGCCGTTGAAATTGTCGCCCGCCGGCGAAATCAGGAACGCGACGAAGGCGCCGATATCCTCCACGCGCACGAATTCCTTCGTCGGTTGGGCGGCGAGCAGCACATCATTGATGACCTGTTCGCGCGTCATCCCGCGCGCTTTCATCGTGTCGGGAATTTGGCCTTCGACGAGCGGCGTCAACACATAGCCGGGGCTGATGGCGTTGCAGCGGACGTTGAACGTCGCGCCTTCGAGCGCTGCGGCTTTGGTCAAGCCGACGACGCCGTGCTTGGCGGCGACATAGGCGGACTTGAACGGCGAGGCGACGTGGCCGTGCGCGCTGGCGATGTTGACGATGCGGCCATAGCGGCGCGCCTTCATGCCGGCCATCGCCGCGCGGATGGTGTGAAACGACGACGACAAGTTCAACGCGATGATCGCATCCCATTTGGCGACCGGAAAATCCTCGATCGGCGAAACGAACTGGATGCCCGCATTGTTCACCAGAACGTCAAGTTTCCCGAACGCAGCCTCCGCGGCGCGCACCAGACCTTCGCACCCCTCGGCGCCCATCAGATCGGCGCCGTCATAGCGCACATCGACGCCCGCCTCCGCCGCCAGCGCCGCGCGCGTCTTTTCGATCTCGGCGGCGTCGCCGAAGCCGTTCAACATCACATCGCACCCGGCATGCGCCAGCGCCTTGGCGATGCCGAGGCCGATGCCGCTGGTCGATCCGGTGACTAAAGCCGCTTTCCGGTCGCTCATCTGCTTCTCCTGTCCGTGGCCGGCGTCGCTTGCGCCGCGTCTTAAGTCCGGCCGCCGGCTTGCACGGCGCCGCCGCAGGCGCTACCCCGCCTGCCGGCCCGCGCCAAGCGGGCGCGCGCCGAGGCGAGGACCAAACCGTATGCTGTCGCTGCCCGATATTCGTGCGTTCGTCGCGGGCTTCCCGGACTTTTTGATCCAGCTCGCAGTGGCGCTGGGCCTATTTGCGGCGGCCCTGGTGATTTATGTTCGGCTCACCCCGCACAAGGAAATGAAGCTGATCGGCGACGGCAATCCCTCCGCCGCCCTGGCGTTCGGCGGCGTGGTGGTGGGGCTTGCGATCCCGCTCGGCGCCTGCCTCGCCAACGCGACCGGCCTGATCGACCTTTTGATCTGGTCGATCATCACGCTGCTTCTGCAATTGTTGACGTTCCGCATCACCGACATGCTCTTGCACAAATTGCCCACGCGCATCGCCGACGGCGACGTCGCCGCCGCGGTCACGCTGATGGCCATGAAGCTCGGCGTCGCCATCGTCATCGCCGGGGCGATCCAGGATCCCAATCTCGCTTTGATCCGGGCGGGGTAGCGGATGCGCTTCCTGCCCGACTGGCTGGTCTATGCGATCGCGATCGGCGCCATCGTTTTTGCGCTGTTCTCGATCGACCGCCGGGAGATGGCGCCGCCGGCCGCGCCGGACGCGCCCGCCGCAGGACAAGCGCTGCCGCCGCCTTCGGTCTATGATCCCGAACTCTTGGTGAATGTCGGCCCCGCCGAATCCGGCATGGGCACGGCCTTCGCCATCTCCAGCGACGGCTGGTGGCTGACGGCGCGCCATGTCGTCGATTCCTGCCGCCATGTCGGCGTGATCGTGTCGCGCGGGATGGCGGTGAACGCGGAAGTGCGCGTGGCGCGCTTCGCCGACCTGGCGCTGTTGCGCACGAAATATCGCCCCGAGGCGCTGGCTTTGAACGTCGATGAAAATGCGCTGCGTCTGGGCCAGCGCGCCTATCATGTCGGCTTCCCGCAGGGGCGCACCGGCGAGGCGACGTCGCTGCTGATCGGCCGCGAGCGCCTGATCTCGCGCGGCCGCTACGCGCTCGACGAGCCGATCCTCGCCTGGGCGGAGGTCGGCCGCACGGAAGGCTTGCGCGGCACCTTGTCGGGCATTTCCGGCGGGCCCGCGCTCGACAGCGCCGGCCAGGTGATCGGCGTCACCATCGCGGAATCGACGCGGCGCGGGCGCATCTACACCGCGGCGCCCTCCACCATCGCGCGCTTGCTCGATGTGGAAGAGGTCGAAGCCGACGGCGCGCGCGCGGATCAATTGACCAGCCTCAATTACGGCACCAAAGCCGACGAAATGCGCCGCGATCTCACCGTCGCGCAGATCGTGTGCGTCGCCGATCCGGGCGCGGCGTCATGACGGCCTTCGCCGACCGGCTGATCGACGCCGTGCGGCGCAACGGCGCGCCCTTGTGCGCCGGGCTCGATCCGTTTCCCGACAAAATCCCCGCGCTGTTTGCGCGCAAGGGCGACGCGCTCGCCGCGGTCGCGGATTTCTGCGCGGCCTATATCGAGATCGCCGCCGGCCGCGCGGCCTGCCTGAAGCCGCAGCTCGGCCTGTTCGAACGCTTCGGGCCGGACGGTTACGCGCTGGCGCGCGACATGACGCGCAGCGCGCGGGCGCGCGGCATGATCGTGCTGCTCGACGCCAAGCGCGGCGATATCGGCACCACCGCGGAAGGCTACGCGGCCGCCGCCTTCGATCCGCATCCCGCATTCGACGCCGATGCGCTGACGGTGAACCCGTATCTCGGCTGGGATTCGCTCGAGCCGTTCGCGGCCGCCGCCGTCGCCCGCGAGCGCGGCCTCATCGTGCTGGCGCGGACCTCCAATCC
>CAZMRN010000116.1:0-6640 GCA_964568575.1 uncultured Caulobacteraceae bacterium | reverse complement strand
GGACGGCGGCGGCGGTCTCCTCCGCCTCGGCCAGCGACTTGGTGCAATTCAGAATGACCGCCTTGGCCCCGCGCCGCGCCGCGCCGACCGCCATGGCCGCGCCCAGGCCGGTCGCCGACCCGGTGATCAGAATGATCTTGCCGTCGAAATCCGCCATGGCGCGCTCCTTGGTGCCTGCGGCCGATCCTAGAGCGGCGCGCGAGCGCCTGGATAGCCCGCGCCGCGAGTGTGCTCCGTGGCAGCACCTCCTTCTCCCCTTGTGGGAGAAGGTGCCCCGGACTTGGTCCGGGGCGGATGAGGGGTGATGGCGCCAACCTTGGCAAGGATGCGCAAGCACCCCTCATCCGTCTTGCCGCTGCGCGGCAATCCACCTTCTCCCACAAGGGGAGAAGGGGGCGGCGGCCCCGAGCACGCTCACCGCGCCCTGCTCTCGCGCTTGCCGGGGCGGGCGTGCTATCTCTTCGGTCTCTGCCGACCAGCCCATGAGTCTCATGACCTATATCGCCGCTCTCGACGCGCCCGTGCGCGCCACCGCCGAGATCAAGCTGCACCCGACCGAAGCGTTCGAGGGCATGCGCCGCGCCGGCCGGCTGGCCGCGGCCTGCCTCGACATGCTGGCGCCGCACGTCAAGGCGGGCGTGACGACGCACTATCTCGACGACCTGGCGCGCACCTTCGTGCTCGACCACGGCGCGCTGCCGGCGTGCCTGTTCTATCGCGGCTACCGCCACACGATCTGCACCTCGGTGAATCACGTCGTGTGCCACGGCATTCCGAGCGCCCGCACGCTTGTTCCCGGCGACGTGCTCAATATCGACGTCACCGTCATCGTCGACGGCTGGCACGGCGACACGTCGCGGATGTACGCGGTCGGCGAGCCGAAAGTGAAAGCCAAGCGCCTGATGGACGTGACCTATGAGGCGATGATGGCGGGGATCGCGGCGATCAAGCCGGGCGCGACCTTGGGCGATCTGGGCTACGCCATCCAGCGCTACGCCGAGAGCCAGCGCTTTTCGGTGGTGCGCGAATTCTGCGGCCACGGCGTCGGCCAAGTGTTTCACGACGCGCCGAATATTCTGCATTTCGGCAAACGCGGCGAAGGACCCGCCTTCCGTCCCGGCATGATGTTCACCGTCGAACCGATGATCAATGCGGGCAATCCGGGCGTGAAAATCCTGAACGACGGCTGGACCGCGGTCACCAAGGACAAAAGCCTGTCTGCGCAATACGAACACAGCGTCGGCGTCACCGAAACGGGGTGCGAAATCTTCACGCTCTCGCCCGCGGGCCTCGATCAGCCGCACACGGCGCCGGCGGCCTGATGCCGGAGAAGGCGACGCCGCCGCGCACGCGCCGCGCCAAGGATCGCGAAATACTGCGCAACGCGGTGGAGGACGCCACCCGCCTTTTGTTCAGCGAAGACGCGCGCCCGATCAGCCCCGGCGCCGATGAGGCGATCGCAGCGGCCCTGCGCAGCGGCTTTCCCCAAGATCCCACCAAGCCGCATTTTCACGATCATCGCGCCCGCCTGCGGGCGAAGTTCGACTCCGCCGGGCCGAACGCTCTGGCGGATTACGAATTGCTCGAGTTGATGCTGTTCCGCGTCATCCCGCGCCGCGACACGATGCCCGTCGTCGCGCTCGGCACCCGCGCCGCGACACCAAGCCCCTCGCCAAAACGCTCTTGCATCGCTTCGGCGATCTCGCCGGCGTGCTCGCCGCGCCGGCGCAGCGCCTGGCGGAGGTCGACGGCTGCGGCCCCGCCGCCGCGCTCGAAATCAAGGTGCTGCAGGCGGTGATGGAGCGCGCCGCGCGCGCGGAGATCGCGCGCCGCCCGGTGATCGGCTCGTGGTCGCAATTGGTCGCCTATTGCAAACTCGCGATGGCCAACGCGCCGCGCGAGCAATTCCGGGTCTTGTTTCTCGATTCGAAAAATCAATTGCTGGCCGACGAGGTGCTCAACGAGGGCACCATCGATCATGCGCCTGTCTATCCCCGCGAGGTGGCGCGCCGCGCGCTCGAGCTGAGCGCGGCCTCGGTGATCCTGGTCCATAATCACCCCAGCGGCGATCCCGCGCCGTCGGCCGCCGACGTCGCCATCACCAAGGAGATCGTCGCCGCCGCCAAGGCGATCGGCGTGCGGGTGCACGACCATCTCGTGATCGGCCGCCACGGCGCGGCCAGCCTCAAGAGCCTCGGCCTGTTCTGAAGTCTCCGTTTCGTGAAGCGGCGGGGCTTGGTCGGCCGGGCGTCGCGCGCCTAGGGTGTCGCAAAACAAGCGCCCGGGAGGACCACGTGACCACAGCGACCGACGCCGAACCGGCCGCGCCAGCGCCAGCGGCCTTGAGCCCCGGCTATGTGCGCTACGCGCTGTGGGTCCTGCTTGTCGTCTACATTCTGAACTTTCTCGACCGCCAGATCGTCACCATCCTGGCCGAGCCGATCCGGCGGGAGCTCGGCCTCACCGACACCCAATTGGGGCTGTTGGGCGGGCTCGCCTTCGCGCTGTTCTACACCGTGCTCGGCATCCCCATCGCGCGCTACGCCGACAATCCGCGCACCAATCGCGTCGGCGTGATCGCGGCGGCGCTGGCGATCTGGTCGGGCATGACGGCGCTGTGCGGCATGGCGGCGAGCTACGCCCATCTGCTGCTGGCGCGGATCGGCGTCGGCGTCGGCGAGGCCGGCTGCACGCCCCCGGCGCATTCGCTGATCGCCGATTATGTGCCCAAGGAGAAACGCGCCTCGGCGGTGGCCTTCTATGGCCTGGGCATTCCCATCGGCTCGCTGATGGGCCTGGTGGTCGGCGGCTGGCTCAACGACCAATTCGGTTGGCGGATGGCCTTCTTCCTCGTCGGCGTTCCGGGCCTGCTGCTCGCGCTTGTGGTGCTGGCGACCTTGCGCGAGCCGCGCAAGATGCGCGCCGTGCTCAATCAGGCGCGCGCGCCGGATGCAGCGCCCCTGGGCGAGGCGCTGCGCGAGATCGCGCAATCCAAGGCGTTCGTGCTGATGGCGGTCGCCGCCTCGTTCGTGGCGTTTCTGGGCTATGGCAAGGCGTTCTGGGCGGCGGCGCTGTTCCAGCGTGTGCATGGCTTGAGCTCCACCGAAACCGGTCTGTGGCTGGGCATCGTCACCGGCGCTGCAGGCATCGCCGGCGTCTGGCTTGGCGGCTATGTCGGCGACCGCTTCGCCAAGCGCGACCCGCGCCATTACCTCACCGCGCCGGCGATCGGCATGGCCGTCACCGCGCCGTTGTTGACCATGGGCTATCTGTCGACCGATTGGATGCTCGCGCTGGCGCTGCTGTTTATTCCAACGATCGCCAACAATCTCTATTACGGGCCGGTGTTCGCCTGCGTGCAGGGTCTGGTCAGCCCGCGCACGCGCGCCACCGCGGCCGCGGTGATGCTGTTCATCATCAACCTGATCGGGCTCGGCCTCGGCCCGCTCGTGTTCGGCATGATCTCCGATCTGCTGCGCCCGCAATTCGGCATCGACAGCATCCGCTACGTGCTCGTGGGCGCAGCCGTGATGGGCGTCGCGCCGGCGTATTTCTTCTGGCGGGCAAGCTTGCACCTGGCGCGCGAATTGAAGCCGGGGTGACGCTGCGGCGGCGGAGGAAATCGATTGCCTTGCGGGGCTGGGCCCCTACCGTGCGCGCATGCGACGACGCGGGAGCCCACCCGCGCACCGCCTGGGAGACGCCATGACCACCGCCGCCGACGCAGCCGCCCCCGCCGTCGCGCCCGCCGCCAGGGGCTATCGCTCCTACGTGCTGGGCGCGCTGCTCCTGGTCTACACCTTCAACTTCATCGACCGCACGCTCGTCGGGGTGCTGAACGAGCCGATCAAGATCGCCTTCAACGCCACCGACGCGATGATGGGCCTGCTCGGCGGCCCGGCCTTCGCGGTGCTCTACACTTTTCTCGGCCTGCCCATCGGCCGCCTCGCCGAGCGCTTCAATCGCGTCTTCATCGTCGCCGCCGCGCTGGCGATCTGGAGCATCATGACCGCGCTGTGCGGCATGGCCGGCCAGCTCAATCCCACGCTGCATATCGGGCTTTATCTGGCGATCCTGGCGCCGGTGGCGTTGGTGTTCGTGGTCCACCGCATGTGGGTGTCGACCGCGCTCGTCTTGTTCGCGGTCGGCGCCAGCGCCTTCATGCCGAGCTATTTCGCCTCGATCGGCTTCGCCGGCTTCGGGCTTTTGCTGATGACGCGCATCGGCGTGGGCATCGGCGAAGCGGGCTGCTCGCCGCCGTCGCATTCGCTGATCTCGGATTATTTCCCGCCCGAACGGCGCGCCTCGGCGCTGTCGGTCTATGCGCTGGGCATCCCGATCGGCTCGATGCTGTCGGCGGTCGGCGGCGGCTGGCTGGCGCAGAACGTCGACTGGCGCGCCGCGTTTCTTTGGCTGGGCCTGCCTGGCGTCGCGCTGGCGCTGGTGCTTGTCGCCACGGTGAGGGAGCCGCCGCGCGGCGGCGGTCATGCCGAGGCGCCCGATTTCGGCGCCGCCTTGCGCACGCTGGGCGGCAAATGGACGTTCTGGAACGTCGCGCTCGGCGGGGCGGTCACCTCCTTCGTCGGCTACGGCGTGGGCCAGTTCCTCAATTCCTTCTTCATGCGCACGCACGGCCTGACGCCGCTGGAAGCCTCGCTCTATTTCGGCATCGTCGGCGGGGTCGCTGCGGCCATCGGCACGTTCCTGGGCGGCTTCCTGTCGGATCGCTTCGCGCCGCGATCGCCGACATCCTACGCCTGGGTGCCGGGCGTCGGCCTGATCGTCGCCGCGCCGCTCTATGTCGGCGGGCTGATGTCGCCGAGCCTGCCGGTGCTCCTGGCCGCGCTCGTGCCGGCGGCGATCCTCCATTATTTCTATCTCGGCCCGATGTTCGGGGTGACGCAGGGCCTGGTGGAGCCGCGCATGCGCGCCACGGCTTCGGCGCTTCTGCTCTTCATCGTCAATCTGATCGGCTATGCGCTCGGGCCGCCCTTCATCGGCTATCTCAGCGACGCGCTCGCCGCATCGACCTATGCGGGCTTGACCGACGGCGGCGCGGTCTACGCCGAAGCCTGCCGCGACATGGCCGCCGGCGGCGAAGCCTGCGGCGCCGCGCGCGCGCAAGGCCTGCAATGGGCGATGATCATCGGCGTGTGCGGCTACGCCTGGGGCGGGCTGCACTTCCTCCTCGCCGGGCGCACCATGCGACGCGACATGGTGAGCTGAGGCCGCAACGCTCGGCCCTCGCGGAGGCGAGGGCCCATCTCACGTGAAGAAGTACGCCGAGCAATTTCTAATTGGCGATGGGCCCTCGCCGCCGCGAGGGTCGAGCGCAGACCTGTTGCGTGCGCTCGGCTTTGCGCGCGATGGCAAGCTGACATACTCAACGCCATCCGCTCCAAGCCCACGAGTTCCTCATGATCCCCCGCTACGCCCGCCCCGACATGGTCGCGATCTGGTCGGCCGAGACACGCTTCGCGATCTGGCTTGAGATCGAAACGCTCGCCATGGAGGCGATGGCCGAGATCGGCGTCATTCCCGCAAGCGCCGCGCGCGCCTATCGCGAAAACGGGCGCTTCGAGGTCGACCGCATCGACGAGATCGAGCGCGAGGTGAAGCACGACGTCATCGCGTTCCTCACCAATGTGGCCGAGCATGTCGGCCCCGACGCGCGCTTCGCCCACCAGGGCATGACCTCCTCCGACGTGCTCGACACGTGCCTCGCGGTGCAATTGACCCGCGCCAGCGATCTTTTGATCGCCGGCTGCGAACGCGTCATGGCGGCGCTGAAGGCGCGCGCGCACGAGCACAAGATGACGCCTTGCATCGGCCGTTCGCACGGAATCCATGCCGAGCCGACGACATTCGGGTTGAAGCTCGCGGGCCATTACGCCGAGTTCGCGCGCAACCTCGAGCGGCTGCACATGGCGCGCTTCGAAATCGCCACCTGCGCGATCTCCGGCGCCGTCGGCACGTTTGCGCAGATCGATCCCCGCGTTGAGGCCTATGTCGCCGAAAAGCTCGGGCTCGCGCCGGAGCCGATCTCCACCCAGGTCATACCGCGCGATCGCCACGCCGCGTTCTTCGCCGCGCTCGCGGTGGTCGCCTCCGGCGTGGAGCGCCTCGCGACGGAAATCCGCCATTTGCAGCGCACGGAAGTTTTAGAGTCGGAGGAATATTTCTCCGAAGGGCAAAAGGGCTCCTCCGCCATGCCGCACAAGCGCAATCCCGTGCTCACGGAAAATCTTTGCGGCCTGGCGCGCCTGGTGCGCAGCGCCGCGATCCCCGCCCTGGAGAACGTCGCGCTCTGGCATGAACGCGACATCTCCCATTCCTCGGTCGAGCGCGGCATCGGCCCTGACGCCACCATCCATCTGGATTTTGCGCTGCACCGCCTGGCGGAGGTGATCGAGAAGCTCGTCGTCTATCCCGAAAACATGGCGCGCAATCTCGAAAGCCTCGGCGGGCTGCACAATTCGCAACGCGTGTTGCTGGCGTTGACGCAGGCGGGCGTCAGCCGCGAGGACGCCTACGCCCTGGTGCAGCGCAACGCGATGGCGGTGTGGCGCATGCCGCCGCCGCGGCCCAGCGACGCGTTGCTGGCGCGCCTGCGCGCCGATCCCGCCATCGCCGCCGCGCT
>CAZMRN010000115.1:0-6669 GCA_964568575.1 uncultured Caulobacteraceae bacterium | reverse complement strand
CGGGGCGGGGCGGCCGGTTTCGGGGTCGCCGGGCAACAGCCCGCGCACCATGCCGCACCCGCCGAGCGTCAGCGCCGCCGCGGCGGCTGCGATCCAAGCTGCCCGCATCGTCCTCATCCTCCAGCCGAGCCCGCGTCTGCGCGCGGGGACGCCTTGCATAAGGGCGCCCGGCGGGAGGGTCAAAGCGGGCTCAAGCCGCCGTCGCGCCTCCGTCGATCACGTAGGTCTGGCCGGTGGCGAACGAGCCGGCTTTGGAGGCCAGGAACACCGCCATGCCGGCGATTTCGTCCGGCTCGCCGATGCGCCGCAGCGGCGTGGTCGCGGTGGAGCGCTTGAGGATCTCGGGATTGTCCCACAGCGCCTTGGCGAAATCGGTTTTGATGAGGCCTGGCGCAATCGTGTTCACGCGCACGTTCGAGGGGCCGTATTCGGCCGCGAGATTGCGCGCGAGCTGCATGTCGGCGGCCTTGGAAATGTCGTAGGCCCCGATCACCGGCGAACCGCGCAAGCCGCCGATCGACGAGATGATGATGATCGAGCCGTTCTTCCGCTCCAGCATCTCGGGGACCACCATCGTGATCAGCCAATGGTTCGACACGATATTGTTCTGCAGCACCTTCATGAATTGGTCGTCGGAGATGCCGGCCATCGGTCCGAAATAGGGATTGGAGGCGGCGTTGCAGACCAGCACGTCGATCTGGCCGAAGGTGCGGCGGGTTTCGTCGACCAGCGCCTGCAGGGCCTCCTTGGACGCGATGTTCGCCGGAATGGCGACCGCCGCCTTGCGGCCGACTGCGGCGTTGATCTCCGCGACCGCGGCTTCGCAGGCGTCGGCCTTGCGCGAGGACACCACGACATTGGCCCCGTGCTCGGCCAGGCGATGGGCGATCGCCTTGCCGATGCCGCGGGAGGACCCCGTGACGATGGCGGTTTGGCCTGAAAGATCGAACAGACTGGGCATGGCGTTTCCCCTGCGGTGGCCTTTATCGTTCCCACTCATAGGCTGTGGGCGCGGCCGCGCTCAAGCGATGAGGGAGGACCGCGATGACGAACGCCGCCGGCCGCAAGAGCATCTTCATCACCGGCGCCGCTTCCGGCATCGGGCGCGCGACAGCGCTGTTATTCGCCGAGCGCGGCTGGTTCGTGGGCGCGTGCGATGTCGATGAGGCTGGGCTCGCCAGCCTTGGGGCCGAGATCGGCGCCGGCGGCTGCCTGATCCAGCGCCTCGACGTGACCGACCGCGCCGCCTTCCAGGCCGCGCTCGACGCTTTCGCCGCTTCGACCGGCGGACGCATGGACGTGCTCTACAACAACGCCGGCATCGGCCGCGGCGGCCCGTTCGTCGACCAGCCCTGGCAGGATGTGCTCGACCTCGTGGCGGTGAACTTCACCGCCGTGCTGAGCGGAATCCATCTCGCGTTTCCGCTTTTGAAGGCGACGCCCAATTCCTTGTGCTTCACCACCTCGTCGTCTTCGGCGATTTTCGGCATGGCGAACATCGCGGTCTATTCCGCGACCAAACACGCCGTGAAGGGGCTCACCGAGGCGCTGTCGATCGAGTTCAAGGCGCATGGGGTGCGCGCCGCCGATACGCTGCCGGGCCTGATCGATACGCCGATCCTGCCGGAAGAGGCCAAGATCGCGGCCCCGAAAGAGGGCATGTGGCGCTTGACGCCGCCGCGCGCGGTGGCCGAAGCGTGCTGGGGCGCGTACCACACCGACAAGATCCATTGGTACGTGCCCGAAGAGCTCGAAGAGTTCGACCGCATGCAGACCGCCGCGCCCGAGCAGACCCGCGACATGATGGCGGCGGCGGGATTGTTCACGCAAAGCGAAAGTTGACCCGCCGCGATCAGGGCGCGGCTTGTCCCGCCGGCCGCTGGGCGATCGCGTCGCGCCAGCGCTTGAGGTTCGGCAGCGAATCGTCGGGCCGCCACTTGGCCATTTTCGCGAAATCGATGCCGCAGGCGGCGGTGATGTCGGCGATGGTGAAGCGGTCGCCGGCGATCCATTCGCGGTCGGCGAGCTGGCGGTCGAACCAGTGCGCCATGGTTTTCGCCTGCGTTTCGTAATAGGCCGCAACCGCGGGGTTCTGGTTCTTCTCCACCGCCGCGAGCGCGGGAAAGCCGTGGCGCATCCACAGCATAAAGGGCAGCACGAGCAGATATTCCGTGCGCCGGTCCCACATTTCGATCTGCGCGCGCTCGAACGGGTCGCGCCCCATCAGATTGGGCTCAGGGTAAAGCGCCTCGAGATAGGCGCAGATGGCGCGGCTTTCGGTCAGCGCGCGCCCGTCGTCCAGCTCCAGCGTGGGGATTTGCGACAGCGGACTGAGCTTGCGGAAGGCTTCCGTCCGGTGTTCGCCCGCCGGCAGATTGAGCGAGACGAACTCGATGTCGGCGATGCCTTTTTCCGCGACGAACATCGTCGCGCGGCGCGGATTGGGCGCGTAGGGCGCAACATAAAGCTTCATGGCCTCTCCCTTATGTGAACATGCCCATCGGCAGCGCGGCGACCACGCACGCCGCCATCAAAGTGGCGAGAAAGCCCGGCAGCAGCGCGCGCCAGGCCAGGGCCAGAATTTCGCTGCGCCGGTTCGGCATCAGCACCGTCATGCCGCCGGTCATGATGCCGATCGAGGCGACATTGGCGAAGCCGCAGATCGCATAGGTCATGATCATGCGCGAGCGGTCGCTCAAGGCGTCGGCGGGAATGGCGCCGAGTTCGATGAAGGCCAGGAATTCGGTGAGGAACAGTTTCGTCCCCAGCACGCCGCCGGCGGTCTGCGCCTCCGCCCAGGGCACGCCGATGATGTAGGCGACCGGCGCGAACGCCACGCCGAACAGGCGCTGCAAGGTGATCGCCTCGCCGTTCCACGGCGGCAGGAGCGCCAGGAGATTGTTGCCGATCCAGACAAACGCCACGAACACGATGAGGAAGGCGGCGACGTTCACCGCCACCATGACGCCGTCCTGCACGCCGCGCGTCACCGCATCCATCGAGCTCTCATAGCGCAGGGCGGAGGTGTAGTCGTAGGCGATGCGATCCTGCGCATCTTCCGGGATCATGATGCGCGCAAGCAGGATGCTGGCGGGCGCCGAAATGATCGAGGCGACGAGGACGTGGCCGGCCGCGTTCGGCAGCACCGGCGCCAGGATCAGGGCGTAGGCCACCATCGTAGAGCCCGCGACCGTGCCCAGGCCCACCACCATCATCAGGAAAATTTCCGAACGCGACAATTTATCGAGATAGGCCCGGATCACGATCGGGCTCTCGACCATGCCCATGAAGATGTTGGCCGCCACCGCGAGCGCCGACGCGCCGCCCAGGCCCATGGTTTTTTCGAACAGGAAGCCGAAGGCGCGCGTGATCGCCTTCAAGATCCCCCAATGCCACAACAGCGCCGATAGCGCCGAGATCACCAGGATCAGCGGCAGCACGCGAAAGCCGAAAATGAACGGCGCGCCGGAATCCTGCGGCTGCAGCGCATAGGGCTGCTCGCCCCCGCCGAGATAGCCGAACACGAATTGCGTGCCCTTGTCGGTGGCCGCGGCGAGGCCGTCGACCGCGGCGGTGATCCCGCTCAGCACGCCTTGCGAATTGGGCACGGCGAACAACAGCGCCACCAGCCCCGCCTGCACCGCGAGCGCGCCCGCCGCGAGCGCCCAGGGAAAGCGGCGGCGGTTCTCCGACAGCGCCCAGCAGATGCCCAGGATGATCGCCAGCCCGATCAGGCTGCGCGCATTGTCGAGCGTGTAGGCCGGCACGTTTCCCCCCGGGGCGTCTCGCACGCGAGGGTGAGCGTTTCCGCCAGCGCACGCAAGCGCTTGCGCCGCAACGCGCGCGCCTTGACGCCTCGCGCCCGCCCCGCCATCAAGCGGCGGATTTGCAACCCCCGAAGGGCCTATTTCCCATGTCCGACATTCGCTTCGACGGCAAAGTCGCTATCGTCACCGGCGCCGGCGGCGGTCTTGGCCGCCAGCACGCGCTCGAACTCGCCCGCCGCGGCGCGCGGGTCGTGATCAACGATCTGGGCGGCTCGGTCGACGGCTCGGGCGGCTCCTCGGAGGCCGCGCAGAAGGTGGTCGAAGAGATCAAGGCGTTCGGCGGCGAGGCGATCGCAAACGGCGCCTCCGTGGCCGACGACGCCGGCGTCGCCGGCCTCGTGAAGCAGACCATGGACGCGTGGGGCCGCATCGACATCCTCATCGCAAACGCCGGCATCCTGATCGACAAGAGCTTCGCGAAAATGGAGATCGCGGACTTCGAGAAGGTCATGAACGTGCACCTGATGGGCACGGTGAAGCCGGTGAAGGCCATGTGGGAGATCATGCGCGCGCAAAATTACGGGCGCATCGTGGTCACCACCTCATCGACGGGGCTCTACGGCAATTTCGGCCAGACCAATTACGGCGCAGCGAAACTATCGCTCGTCGGCTTCATGAACACGCTGAAGATCGAGGGCGCGAAGAACAACATCAAGGTCAACGCGATTTCGCCGGTCGCCGCCACGCGGATGACCGAAAACCTCATGCCGCCGGCGATGCTCGACGCCTTGAAGCCTGAATTCGTCACGCCCGGCGTGATCTATCTCGTCAGCGAAGACGCGCCGACCGGCGTCGTGCTCACCGCCGGCGCCGGCGTGTTCGCCGTTGCGCGCATCTACGAAACCGATGGGATTTATCTCGGCCAAGGCGGCGTTACGGCTGAACAGGTGCGCGACAATTGGGACGTCATCGCCGATCCCGCCAAACAGGAAGCCTACGAACAAGGCGGCGGCCAAACGCAGAAATTCTTCCGCAAAATCTCCGACGGCTGACGCCTTTCTCCTTCTCCCCTTGTGGGAGAAGGTGTCAGCGAAGCTGACGGATGAGGGGTGTTTGCGAAACGCCGCAGAGGTGGGCGCTTTCACCCCTCACCCGTCTCGACGCGTGCCGCGTCGATCCACCCTCTCCCACAAGGGGAGAGGGACGTCGCGTCAGTCTTTGTGCGTGAGCGCGCGCCAGATCGCTTCACCGACCGCCTCGCGCTGGTGGTCAAGATCATGGTTCCAGATGCGCAGCACGCGAAAGCCGGCTGCGTTCAAGTGCGCGGTGCGCTGCGCGTCAAAAGCGCTCTGCTCAGGCGTTCCATGGTGCGACCCGTCGAGTTCGATCGCCAGCTTGGCGCGATAGCACACGAAATCGACGACGAAATCGCCCAGCGGCGCCTGACGGCGAAACTTGAATCCCGCGAAGCGGCGATCCCGCAGCAGCATCCAAAGAACGCGTTCGGGCTCCGTCATCTCTCGCCGCAAGCCGATCGCGCGGCGTTGCGTGCGTTCATCCTTGACGAGCCGTCGCACGATCGCGTGGTCCTCCGACTCCCCAGCGGCGCCGCCTCACGTCCACCGCCCGCGCACGCGCGCGATGGCGTCGAGCCGGGCGGCGTAGAGCGACACATTGTGCACATGCATGAACAGAAGCCGGCGCGTGAACGGCCACAGCAGGATGCTGAACAGGCCGAGCAGCACTTCTGAGAAGCCGTTCTCGCGCCGTTTCGGCTTGGCGCTTTTGCTGTCGAGAATGCGCGGTTCGCCATTGTGCACATAGCCGCTCATCCAGGTCGGCGGCGCCTGCGGGACGAAATCGTATTTGTTGACGATGCGATAATGCGGCGCCTTCACTGCGCTGCGGAAATGGCGGTCGCCCACGCGCGGGGCGCCGAACGTGTAGACCGCAGCGATGCGCTCGCCCAGAAGATCGCCGCCGGCGAACTTCGCCGAGGCGATCAGCGCCAGCGCCCCGCCCAGCGAATGGCCTGTGAGATAGATCGGCTTGGCCGCGTCGGTGTTGGCCAGCGCCATGCGCAACGGCTGCTCGATGCTTTTGAACGCGGCGAGAAAACCCGAATGGACGTGCACGTCGCCGGGATGATCCTCGACGGTGGATTTCGACACCGCGACGCGAAAATCGGTCTTTTGGTCGGTCTTGCTGGTGGTGCCGCGAAAGGCGACGCACACGAAATGGTCGCACTCGGCGACGAAGGCTTCGTTGTCCTGCTCGGCCACCCAGGTGCGCAAGGTGAAGCCGCCCTGTTGCAGCGCCGTCTCAAGCACTTCGCGCTTCTCGGGGTCTTCGAAGCGGATATAGGCCAGAAGCGACAGCTTGGCCTGCAGCGCGGCCATGCGGTCGGAATAGGCGGCGCGGCGGGTCGGCGTCTTGGAGACCTCGTCTTCCGCGATCGGGGCGACCTTGGAGAGCTCCTGGCGATCGACGTCGGCCTCGCTGGCGAAGGCCCGCTCGATCTCCTCCAGCGCTTCGCGCTGGCTTTTTTCCAGCTCGGCGCGCTTCCGGCGATAGTTTTCCAGCTTCTGGTCGTACGACCGGCGCACGGTCTGGAATTGCTCGAAATAGGCCGTGCGGTCGTCGAACAGCCTGCGCACGTCTTCAAAGCGAGAATAATCGCGGTCGCCGCTCATTCTGATCAGGTCCCCTCGACGTCATCTTAAGGGCGCGCGGCCGGGCCGGCGACCCCATTCCCTTAAGAAATGGTGAAGCGCCTTGGCCGTGACCGGGGTTATAAGGGCCGCGCAATGGCCGGTCTCGTTCTGACCGCGGGCGCGCTCGCCTGCATTTTGGGGCTGGCGGCCGCGCTGGCGCTGCTGTGGCGCAGGCTGAAGGCGGCCGA
>CAZMRN010000114.1:0-6671 GCA_964568575.1 uncultured Caulobacteraceae bacterium | reverse complement strand
CGGGGCGTTCGCCCTATGCGCGCGAGCGGCTGGGCGAAATGCTGGGCGTGCCGCCGCGCCGGTCAGACCGCCTCGCCCCGCCGGAGGGCTGCGACGAGGCGCGCTGCGTCATCACACACCTCGCGCAGCCGGTGATCGTGGCGCGCACGGCGGACGCGTTCGCAGCGCCCTGCATCGCCGGCGCGTGGACGCTGACCCCCCTCGAAGCGCCGCCAGATTACGCCGCCCGCTGCGGGCCTCTCGCGCTGATCGACGCGCGCGATCTTGCTGCGCAGGGCGGGGGATTCATGCGCAGCGTCGACGCAGAGTTACAGACCACGCGCACGCGCGCGCCCGATGCAAGACGCCCTTGGAGCGCACACAGTCCTGGGACCGCGGACAGCGACTCGATGCAGCCCGATTGACGACCGATACACCGAACAGGCCGCCTGCGCGGAAAACCCTCAGGCGTACTTTCGGATCAGCGCGACCAGCTTGCCCTGGATGCGCACGCGATCGGGCCCGAAAATCCGCGTCTCATAGGCGGGATTGGCGGCCTCGAGCGCGACGGAGCCGCCGCGCCGACGCAGACGCTTGAGCGTCGCTTCCTCTTCGTCGATCAGCGCCACGACGATGTCGCCGTTGTCGGCGGTGTCGCCGCGCTTGATGATCACCGTGTCGCCGTCGAGGATGCCGGCCTGGATCATCGAATCGCCGCGCACCTCCAAAGCGAAATGATCGCCCGCGCCGATGAGCTCCGGCGGCGCCGACACGCGACCGATTTCGTTCTGCAGCGCTTCGATGGGCGCGCCCGCCTGAATGCGGCCGAGAACGGGAATGCCCTGAATGGCCTGCGCGGCGACGGCGGCGTGGGGGATATCCTCGCCGACGACGCTGGGCTTGAATGCGCCGCGCCCGCGCGGCGGCGCGGAGGGGGCGGCGCTGTCGGGCAGCTTCAGCACCTCCAAAGCGCGCGCGCGATGCGGCAGCCGCCGCAGAAAGCCGCGCTCCTCCAGCGCCGTGATCAGCCGGTGGATGCCGGATTTCGAGGCGAGATCGAGCGCCTCCTTCATTTCGTCGAAGGAGGGCGACACGCCGGATTCCTTGATCCGCTGATGGATGAACAGCAGCAGTTCTTTTTGCTTGGCGGTGAGCATGGGCCCTCAAGATCAAAGACTGGGATCAAAGCATGAACTGGGGCTTTGTTCTACGTCCGTTCCGAGGCGACGTCAAGCGCTGGTTTCCCCTGAGAGGAGTATTTTGGTCGCGGCCGCCACATCCGGCTGGCGCATCAGCGCCTCGCCGACGAGGAAGGCGCGGGCGCCGGCGCGCGCCATGCGCGCCAGATCGTCATGGGTGAACAGGCCAGATTCTGTGACCAGGAGCGCGCCGGCTGGGACCAGCGGCGCGAGCGCTTCGGTGGTCTCCAGGCGCGTTTCGAAGCTGCGCAGGTCGCGATTGTTCACGCCGATCAGCGTTGCGCCGAGGTCGATCGCGCGCGCCAGCTCCTCGGCGTCATGGCACTCGACCAATGCGTCCATGCCATAATGCGCGGCGGCGCTGAGGAGATCGCGCGCCAGCGCGTCGTCGCACGCCGCCATGATGATCAGGATCGCGTCGGCCCCCAGCGCGCGGCTTTCCGCGACCTGCCACGGGTCGACCAGGAAATCCTTGCGCAGGCATGGCAGCGAACACGCAGCGCGGGCGGCGGTGAGATAGACGTCGTCGCCTTGAAAGCTCGGACCGTCGGTGAGGACGGAAAGACACGCCGCGCCGCCCGCCTCATAGGCCTGCGCCAAGGTTGGCGGATCGAAATCGGCGCGGATGAGGCCCTTGGACGGGCTCGCCTTCTTGATTTCCGCGATCAGGGCGAAGCGCGTGCGCGCAGCGGCTTCGAGCGCGGCGCGAAAGCCGCGCGGCGCCGGCGCCGCCTGCGCGTCAGCATCCAGCGACGGGCGCGCCGCTTTGCGTTGTGCGACCTCGGCGCGCTTGTAGTCTAGGATGCGGCTTAGCGTGTCGCTCATGGCGCGCGGGCGCCGGTCAGCGCGATCAGGCGATCGAGACGCGCGGCGGCTTCGCCTTCCATGAGGCTTTCGCGCGCAAGCATTTTCGCTCCGCCGAAATCTTCCGCCACGCCCGCAACGATCAGCGCGGCGGCGGTCTCCACGATTTCGCGATAGGCGTCGTTTTCGGAACGCCCTTCAAGCAGGGCGCGCAAGGCTTGCGCGTTGAACGCCGCATCGCCGCCGCGCAAGCGTTCAAGATCGCGCCCGCCTGCGCCATGGAAGGTCAGCGTCACCGGCTTGAGCGCGCCGCGATCGAGCGCGAAGATGGCGTTGCCGTCGCCGGCGGCGAGTTCATCAAGGCCGCCTGCGCCATGAAACACCCAGGCGCGTTCGGCGCCGAGAATGCGCAACGCCTCCGCCACCGGTTGCACGAACGCGGGATCGAACACGCCGAGACTTTGGCGCGTCACGCCGGCGGGATTGCTCAAGGGGCCAAGCAGATTGAACAGCGTGCGCCGGCCGATGTCGCGCCTGGCCTGCGCCACATGACGCATGGCGGGATGATGGTTCTGCGCAAACAAGAACGCCACGCCCGCCTCGCGAAGGCAGCTCTCCAGCACCGAAGGATCGCCCGTCAGCGTCACGCCGAGCGCTTCGAGAACGTCGGCGGCGCCGGTCTTGGAGCTCATCGCGCGGTTGCCGTGCTTGGCCACCGGCGCGCCGCACCCCGCGACCACGAACGCGACTGCGGTCGAGATGTTCAAGGTGTGCGCGCCGTCGCCGCCGGTGCCGCACACGTCGATCGCGCCGTCCGGCGCGGCGATGCGCGTCATTCGCGCCCGCAACGCGCGCGCGCCGGCGGCGATGGCGTCTGCGTCCGTCATCATGTCGATCGAGCGCAGCAGAAATGCTTTCACCTCGTCTTGCGAGGCTTGCCCGTCGAGGACGGCGGCGAAGTCCGCGTCGAGCGCGCTCATCGGGCGTGCGCTGCGTCGAGAAACGCGCCGATCAGCGCGTGGCCGTGTTCGGAGGCGATGCTTTCGGGGTGGAATTGCACGCCATAGATCGGCCGCGCGGCGTGGCGCACGGCCATGATCTCCCCGTCCGCCGTGCGCGCATCGACATGCAGGCAATCGGGCCTGGTTTCGGGCCTTATGGCGAGGCTGTGATAGCGTGTGCACGCAAATGGACTCGGCAGGCCGCGGAACAGGCCTTCGCCGTCGTGCAGGATCGGCGAGGTCGTGCCGTGCATGATCGCCTTGGCGGAGACGACCTCGCCGCCGAACGCCGCCCCGATGGCCTGATGGCCGAGGCACACGCCGAGGATGGGCATGTCTTCAGGGGCGGCGCGCAACAGATCGAGGCAAATGCCGGCCTCCGCCGGCGTGCAGGGACCGGGCGACAAAACGATCGCGCGCGGGCGCGTCTTCAAGGCGTCGTTGACGCTGAGCGCGTCATTGCGCACCACCTCGGTGCGTGCGCCGAGATCTTCGATGTAGTGGACGAGATTATAGACGAAGCTGTCGTAATTATCGATGACGAGGATCATGGTCGGCCTTTGGGTAGCGATGAATGGGGAGCGCGCGTCGCGCTAGCGCCATCGGGAGGTTGCGGCCGGGATCATGACTTTATCGTAGCGAGCGGCGCAGGGCTTGGGAACCCATTGCTCAAGGGACGCGCATCGGTGCTATAGGCCGTCGATGCCCGATCCTTCAAAGAACGCCCAATTCTGGAACCGCGCGGCGCGCAAATACGCCGCCGACCCCATCGCCGACATGGTCGGCTACGAGCGCACGCTCGAGGCCGTGCGCGGTTACGTCAAAGCGAGCGACGCAGCCTATGAGTTCGGCTGCGGCACCGGCACGACCGCCCTCAAACTCGCGCCCTCGCTGGCGCGCATCGCGGCGACCGACATTTCCAGCGAAATGATCGCCATCGCGCGCGAGAAGGCGGCGGCGGAAGGCTGCACGAACGTGACGTTCGAGGTCGGCACGCCGGAGACGGCGACGTGGCCGGACGGCGCATTCGATGTCGCGCTCGGCTTCAACATTTTGCATTTGATCGAAGATCGCCCCGCCGCGCTGGCCGCCGTGCGTCGCCTGCTGAAGCCGGGCGGACTGTTCCTGTCGAAGACGGTGTGCGTCAAGGAGATGAATGTCGGCATTCGATTGGCCCTGCCGGTGATGCAGGCGATAGGCCTTGCGCCGTATGTCGCCGCGCTCAACGCCGAGGACGTCGAACGCGAGATCGCTGCGGCGGGATTTGAGATCGTCGAGCGCGCGCGCCATGGGGCGCGCGGCAAGGATGTGCGGATCTTTCTGGCGGCGCGGAAACGCTGACCGCCGGGCGGTCAGGCATAGCGCCACGCTTCCGCCGCTGCGCGGAAGAGGGCGCGCGCCTTGTGCTGGGTCTCTTCCAGTTCGAGCTGCGGGTCGCTTTCGAGCACGACGCCGCCGCCGGCCTGCACATGCAGCACGCCGTCCTTCACCACGCCCGTGCGCAGCGCGATGCAGGTGTCGAGATCGCCGCCGGCTGAAATATAGCCCACGCCGCCGCCATAGAGGCCGCGCTTGTGCGGCTCGACCTCATTGATGATCTCCATCGCGCGCACTTTCGGCGCGCCTGACACGGTGCCGTTGGGAAAGCCCGCCAACAGCGCGTCGATGGCGTCCTTGTCCGGCGCCAGCACGCCTTCGACGTTGGACACGATGTGCATCACGTGGCTGTAGCGCTCGATGACGAAGCTTTCCGTCACGCGCACGTTCGGCTTTGCGGCCTCGGCGCCGAGCGCGTTCGACCCAGGTGCGCGTCCGCGCCGCGCGACGCGGCCGACATCGTTGCGCCCGAGATCGAGCAGCATAAGGTGTTCGCTGCGCTCTTTCGGATCGGCGAGCAGATCCTGTTCGAGCGCGGCGTCTTCCGACGGCGTCTTGCCGCGCGGGCGCGTGCCGGCGATCGGGCGGATGGTGACCGCGTCGCCGCGCACCCGCACGAGAATTTCGGGGCTGGAGCCCACCACCGCGAAATCCTTGAAATTGAGATAGAACAGGAAGGGCGACGGGTTGAGCCGGCGCAGAGCGCGATAAAGCTGGAACGGCGTTTCTTGCAGCGGCGCGGAGAAGCGCTGGCTGGGCACCACCTGGAACACATCGCCGGCGCGGCAATAGGCTTTGCACCGCTCGACCGTGTCGCGATAGCGCGCAGGGGGCGTGTTGGACACGGGCTCGGGCGGTGGGCGATCCGGCGGCTGGGCCGCGCTGGGTCGCGGCGGGGCTTTATTCAGCGCGCGTAGAACCTTTTCCAAGCGGGCGCGCGCGCGATCATAGGCGCGCATGGGGTCGCCTGCGCCGCGCGCGGGCGTCACCAGCGTGATCTCGCTGGAAACATTGTCAAAAATCGCAATGATCGTCGGGCGCACCAGCAGCGCTTCGGGCGTGCCGAGCGGATCGGGCGCGGCGTCCGGCAGGCGCTCGACATGGCGCACCATGTCATAGCCCAGATAGCCGAACAGGCCCGCCGCCATCGGCGGCAGATGCGGCGGCAGCGCCAGAGCCGAACGCTTCACCAGCGCGCGCAGCGAAGCGATGGGATCGCGCCTGTCGGGTTTGAAGGCCGCGTCGTCGAAGCCGCCGCGGCTGATCTCGGCGCGGCCGTCGCGCACGCGCCAAATCAGATCGGGCTTCAGGCCGATGATGGAATAGCGGCCGCGCCAGTCGCCGCCTTGCACCGATTCCAGAAGAAAGGCGCCGGGTTGTTCGGGGCCGAGCTTGAGCATCGCCGAGACGGGCGTTTCGAGATCGGAGATGCGCCGCATCCAGGCCAGCGCGCCGGCCTTGGAATAGGTCGCAGCGAAGTCCGCCGCCAGCGGCTCCATCGTCGTCATTCTTCGCTTTCGGCGCCCGCATCGGCGCGCGGGAACGCGCGGTTCAGAGCCTGTTCGTAACGCCCGGCGCGCTGCACGTCGGCGGCGCGCACGGCTTCGGCTTCGACCGCCTGGGCGATGGATTGGCCGAGCTGCTGCTGGAACGCCTGGCGCGCTTGTTCCAGGGAGGCGGGATCTTCGGCCGGGTCGGTGCGGCGGATTTCCTTCACCTGCGCAAGAATAAGCGCTTCGCCGTCGGCGCGCAGATCGGCGACCACGGCGCCGACGCGCGCGCCGAACAGCAATTGCGCCAATTGCTGCGCAGGAATCTGGCTGGCCATGCGGCGATCGAGTTCGACGTTCGCCTGCACGATGCGCGCGCCGTTCGCCTGCGCCGCCGCCTCGAAGCTTTGGCCGCCGTCGACGGCGGCGTTGACGCGCTGGCCGATCGCGGTGAGGCGGTTGGCGCGCTCTCGCGCCGTCCAGAAGGCGACGACGTCGCTGCGCACTTCGGCGAGCGGGCGCGTCGTCGCCGGCGTCACGCTGTTGACCTGAATGATGATGTCGGCGCCGTCGGGGCCGGCGATGAAGTCTTCCGACGCCTCCCCTTCCGGAAGCTGGAACGCGGCTTCGATCAGCGCGCCCTGGTCGATGAGGATGTCCGGCGTCGCGCCGTCGCGGCTGCGGCCCTGCGCGTCGATCGCCGGCGTCTCGATCACCGACAGGCCGTGCGCGCGGGCGGCGGCCACGACCGGCTGGCCTTCGCCGCGCGCGTCGTTGAACGCCTCCACCGCGGCGTTGAGCAGGTCGGTCGCTTCGGCTTC
>CAZMRN010000113.1:324-6721 GCA_964568575.1 uncultured Caulobacteraceae bacterium | reverse complement strand
CACGCACGCGGCGCCCGCGCCGGCCGCCAGCCGGGCGGCGATCAGCGCGCCGAGCTCGGTTCCGAAGGCGGAGGCGAAATTGCCGGCCGCCAGCAAGGCGAGCCCGATCAGACCAAGCGGACGCGGATGCAGCTTGCCCAGACGGAGCGACAGCCAGATCGTCAGCCCGGCGTTGAGCAGGATCTCCAGCGTGCGCACCATGCCGATCTGCGCTTCGGTCAAGCTGCGCGCATCCATCGCCACGCTGTTCATGATCGGCGAGACCGAGACTGTCGCCGCCGGGGCCAGCCATAGCCCGAAACAGGCGAGCCAGATGCGCCAGGAATTGGTCGAGGCGGTCGATTGGGCGGCGAGGGTGACGAGCGGCTCTGCGTCGAGCGGGCTCACGGCGGTCGGCGGCATCGCCTGGCGATCGTCGATCGTCATCATCCCTCCCGGCGCCCGCTCCCGCCGTCAGGATGCCTGACCCTGGACAAAAGAAAAGGCCGCGCAAGCCATTGCGGCGCGCGGCCTTAAGGGAAGCCTCGGGGGAGGGTACGCCGGCGGAAGCTAGGCGCGCGCGATGAGGCGTCGCGCAGCGACGAAATGGTGGCGCGTGCGTCAGCGTTCAAGATCAGCCGGCCCAGCCGGCGGCCTGCTCGATCAGGAACTGCCGGAACGCGGCGATCCGCTTGGAGCGCTTCAGGTCGCTCGGATAGATGAAATAGACCTCGAAATTGGGCCCGTGCAGGTCCGGCAAGACCTTCACCAGCCCCGGCGCGCCGCGGGCCATGTAGTCGGGCAGGCTGGCGATGCCGAAGCCGCTCTCGACCGCGCGCAGCATGCCATAGACATTGTTCAACTCGAGCGCAGGCGTGCGCGGACGGGCGTCTTCACGGCCGGCGCGCAGCGCCCAGTCCAGATCGCGCATGCCGGTGGGGGCGTTGGTCTGGTAGGCGATGATGCGGTGTTGATCGAGGTCGTCGAGCGTCTTGGGCGCGCCGTGCTTGGCGAGGTAGGCCGGCGCGGCATAGAGGCTGACATGAACCGACAGAATCTTGCGTTGGATCAGGTCGGCGTGGGTGGCCGCCCAGAGCCGCACGGCGCACTCCGCCTCAAGCTTCAGGAGGTCGTATTCGCGGTCGTCGAGCAGCAGCTGAACCCTGGTTTCCGGGAAAGCGTCGGTGAAGTGCACCAGACGCGGGGCGAGCCAGGTGGAGCCGAACGCCACCGGCGCCGTCACCTTCAACTCGCCGATGACCTTCTCGCGCGCGTCTTTGAGGGTGGATTCCGCGATCACCGCCGCGGCCGACATTTCCCGCGTGAAGTCGCGCAGGGCCATGCCGGGGCCGGTCAAAAGGAGGCCGCGCGCATGGCGCTGAAACAGCGGCACGCCCATGGATTCCTCGAGCGCGGCGATCTGCCGCGACACCGCCGATTGGCTGACGCCGAGCTTCTCAGCGGCGGCCGTGAGGCTTCCGGTTTCGGCGGCGTAGTGGAACGTCTTGAGCTTGCCCCAATCCATTATGCATTATTGCATAGCTCGGCGGCGCGGTCGAGGGCTTCGCGGCCTCAGGCGGCGGCTTGAGCCTTATCGTGCTCGATGGCGCTGAGGAAGCGCTCGGCCTCCAGCGCGGCCATGCAGCCCATGCCGGCGGCCGTGACCGCTTGGCGGTAGACGTCGTCGGCCACGTCGCCGGCGGCGAACACGCCGGGAACGTTGGTGGCGGTCGTTCCCGGCGTCACCGCCAGATAGCCGTTGTCCTTCATCGCCAGCTGACCGGTGAAAAGCGCCGTCGCGGGCGCGTGCCCGATGGCGATGAACACGCCGTGCGTCGCCCGTTCGGTCGTCGCCCCGGTCTTGAGGTTCTTCAGCCGCACGCCGGTGACGCCGGGCGGATCGGTCTCGCCCAGCACCTCGTCCAGCGCGGTGTCCCAGATCACTTCGATCTTGGGGTGACGCAGGAGACGCTCCTGGAGCACGCGCTCGGCGCGCAACTCATTGCGGCGATGCACAAGCGTCACCTTTGATGCGAAATTGGTGAGGTACAGCGCTTCCTCGACCGCGGTGTTGCCGCCGCCGAACACGAACACCTCTTTATTGCGATAGAAGAAGCCGTCGCACGTCGCGCACGCAGAAACGCCGAAACCCTGGAAGCGTTTTTCGCTGTCCAGGCCAAGCCATTTCGCGCTGGCGCCGGTGGCGATGATGAGCGCGTCGGCGGTGTAAGTCGCGCCGCTTTCGCCGGTCAGCGTAAAGGGGCGGCGCGAAAGGTCGACGCTGGCGATGTGGTCTTCCACGAAATGCGCGCCGACATGCTCAGCCTGGGCGCGCATCTGATCCATCAGCCACGGGCCCTGAATCGTTTCCGCGAAACCGGGATAATTCTCCACATCCGTGGTGATCGTGAGCTGCCCGCCGGGCTGCAGGCCCGCGATCACCAGCGGCTCGCGCATCGCGCGGGCGGCGTAAATCGCCGCGGTGAGGCCGGCGGGGCCGGAGCCGAGGACGATGACGGGGGCATGGCGATGCGGCATGGACGACTCGATGTTGCGACTGGAAATATGGGGGAGACGGCTACGGGGCGAAACCCCCACCCGGGGTTAGCGTGCGACGTCGCGCCCGGAGGCGCCGTGACGCGCCGCTAGCGCGTTCAAGACAACCGCGGCCACACGGTCCGCCTCCAAAAGCGGCGGATAGCCCCAAAACTCCAGCGGCAGCCGGAACGGCCGCGCGCAGCCGCGCGCGCGCAGGCTTTCATGAAAACGGGCGATCTTTCCCGCCGATCCGTCGACCGCCAGGATGTGCACGGGCTTGCTCGTCGCCGCCGCTTCCGCGGCCATATTGACGCTGTCGGCGGTGACGAAAATCGCGTCCGCGGCTTCCAGCATGGCGAAATAGGGGTTGCGCCCTTCGCCTTCGTAATACACCGCGCAATGCGGCGCGAGGTGTGCGGCGAACACCGCGCGCGCCGCATCGCCCGTGCGGCGCGACAGCGAGCACAAGATCGTGCCGTTGGTGGCCGAACGCAGCGCGGAGACGACATTTGCGATCAGCCGCGCGCGCTTGGGCGTAATGTCCTGGCGCTTGCTTTTGCCGCCGATCAGCAGCGCGAAGCGCGGCCGCGATAATTCATGAAACCCGAAATCAAACGCCTCGACCTCCGCGGCGATCTTCTCCGGCGTCACGCGATGGCACGACCCGATGATCGGCAGAACGTTCGGCCCTTCGAGGCCGTCATGCTTGGGCGGGGCGACGAGATCGAACTCGCGCGGATTCACTTTCGGATCCTGCAATTGCACGACGAATGTTTTGCCGCGCGACCAGGCGCGCACGCCCATCGACAAGGCCACCGACGCGCGCCCGCAGCCGATCCAGATGTCGGGCCAGGGCGGATCGATCGCATCGGAGGCGATCGACAATTGCGCGCGCGGCGTGGGGATCAGCCCCGCCGGCAGCCACCGCCACGGCGAGCGCAGCGCGATGCGTTTGGTTGTGATCGTCGCCGGGGCCTTGCGTGCGATCGCTTCGGCGAGGCCGAGCGCTTGGTTCTCGATTCCGGCGCGGCCGTCCGTCACCGCCCACACCGTAAGCGGTTCGGCGCCTTGAAAACCCGCCTGGCGCATCACCTCGCTCCCGCGGCGGCGCGCAGGCGCGCTACACCCACTTGATCTTCAAAATCTCGTAACTCTTGTGCCCGCCCGGCGTGGCGACTTCGACGACGTCGCCTTCCTCCTTGCCGATCAGCGCGCGCGCGATCGGCGAGGTGATCGACACTTTCCCCGCGCGCACATCGGCTTCGTCTTCGCCGACGATCTTGTACGAGGCCTCCTCTTCGGTGTCCTCGTCGTACACCTTGACCGTGGCGCCGAATTTCACGGTTTTGCCGGAGAGGCGCGACACGTCGATCACGTGCGCGCGCGCCAGCTTGTCCTCAAGCTCGGCGAGGCGGCCCTCGATGAAGCTCTGGCGTTCCTTGGCGGCGTGATATTCGGCGTTTTCCGAAAGGTCGCCGTGCGAACGCGCCTCCGCGATCGCGGCGATCACGGTCGGCCGCTCCACGGTCTTCAAACGCTTCAATTCGGCGTCGAGGGCGGCATAGCCCTCGGCGGTCATAGGAACTTTATCCATGGCGTAATGCTGGGGTCTTCTATCAAGCCGTCACAGGGGAGTTAGGTTGAACCAGGGCTTGCGCTTGCGTCAAGCGTAGGCCTGCAGGGCCCTAACGGACAAAGCGTCCGCTTTCAGGCGGCGGATGCCCATCACAGCCGCACGCGCGCCGGAGACTGTCGTATAATAGGGGATATTTTGTGACAGCGCCGTCCTGCGGATAGAGAAACTATCGCGATAGGATTGCGCGCCCTCAGTGGTGTTGAACACGAGCTGCACGCCGCCGTTTTTCATCGCGTCCACGATATGCGGGCGCCCGTCGGCGACCTTGTTGACGGGCTGGGCGGCGACGCCGGCCGCCTGAAGATGGGAAGCGGTGCCCACCGTGGCGAGAATGGCGAAGCCCATCGCTTCGAGATCGCGGGCGACCTCGACCAGGGCGGGCTTGTCGGTTTCCTTCACCGAGATGAAAACCGTTCCCGAGACCGGCAAGTTTGAGCCGGCGGCGAGTTGGCTTTTGACGAACGCGGCCGCGAAATCCTGATCGAGGCCCATGACCTCGCCGGTGGAGCGCATTTCCGGCCCAAGGATCGGATCGACGCCGGGGAAGCGCCCGAACGGAAACACCGCCTCTTTGACCGCGACGTGACCGAGCTTGGCGCGCTGCAAGGCGAAGTCGCGCAAGCGGGCGCCGGCCATCACCTTCGCCGCGATCGCCGCGATCGGCAGGCCGACCGCCTTGGCCACGAAGGGCGCGGTGCGCGAGGCGCGCGGATTGGCTTCGAGCACGAAGATGACGCCGTCCTTCACCGCGAACTGGATATTGATCAGCCCCTTCACCTTGAGCGCGCGCGCGAGCGTTGCAGTCTGCGCTTCGATTTCCGCCACGATCGCGTCCGGCAGCGTATAGGGCGGCAGCGCGCAGGCGGAATCGCCGGAATGGATGCCGGCCTCTTCGATGTGCTCCATCACGCCGGCGACGAACACGTCCTCGCCGTCGCACAGCGCGTCGACATCGACTTCGATCGCGTCGCGCAGATAGCGGTCGAGCAGAACCGGCCGCTCGGCGGAAGCCTGCACGGCTTCGGCGATGTAGCGGCGCAAGCCCGCCTCGTCGTGCACGATCTCCATCGCGCGGCCGCCGAGCACGAAGGACGGGCGCAGCACCAACGGAAAGCCGATGCGCCCAGCGCCCGCGAGCGCTTCGTCGAGCGAGCGCGCGGTGGCGTTGTCCGGCTGGCGCAGGCCGATTTCGTGCAACAGCGCCTGGAAGCGTTCGCGATCTTCGGCGAGATCGATCGCATCGACGCTGGTGCCGAGGATCGGCGCGCCCTCGGCTTCCAAAGGCGCTGCGAGCTTCAGCGGCGTCTGGCCGCCGAATTGCACGATGACGCCGCGCACCGGCGCGCCTTGCTTCTCGGTCTCGAGAATCTCCAGCACGTCTTCAGTGGTCAGCGGCTCGAAATAGAGCCGATCCGACGTATCGTAGTCGGTGGAGACGGTCTCGGGATTGCAATTGATCATGATGGATTCGACATCCATCTCCGCGCACGCGAACGCCGCATGGCAGCAGCAATAATCGAACTCGATGCCCTGGCCGATGCGGTTCGGCCCGCCGCCGAGAATGACGATCTTGTCGCGCGCCGTTGGTGCGGATTCGCAATGGGGATGGAGCGATTTTGCTCCCCCGTTTACGGGGGAGCTGTCATCCCGGACTCGATCCGGGATGACTGAGGGGGTGCGCGCGTCCGCCCCCATCGGCTCGCTGCGCTCGCCACTTCCCCCGTAAACGGGGGAAGAAAGCCCGCTCCAGCCCGTCTCATAGGTCGAATACATGTACGGCGTGGCGGCGCGAAACTCGGCGGCGCAGGAATCGATGCGCTTGTATTGCGGACGCACGCCGAGCGCGCGGCGATGCGCGCGCACCGCGGTTTCGCTGGCGCCGAGCAGGGCCGCGAGCCGCGCGTCGGAAAAGCCCATGGCCTTGAGCGCGCGCATCTCTTCGGCGGTTTGCGGCAGCCCTTCGCCGCGGACGTGCGCCTCCGCCTCGATGATCTCGGCGATCTGGCGCACGAACCAGGGATCATAGTGCGACGCCGCGCAAATTTCCTCCACGCTCAGTCCGCGGCGCAGGGCCTCCGCCGCAACGAGCAGGCGATCGGCGCGCGGCGAGACGAGGCGGGCGCGCACCGCCTGACGACCGTCATCCTCGTCCGATGCGCCTTCGATGGGGATTTCATCGAGGCCAGACAGGCCGATATCGAGCGAGCGCAGGCTGAACGCGCCGCCGCCGACCTTGCTCAAGGT
>CAZMRN010000113.1:0-314 GCA_964568575.1 uncultured Caulobacteraceae bacterium | reverse complement strand
ATCGAGCGAGCGCAGCGCCTTCTGCAGCGATTCCTGAAACGTGCGGCCGATCGCCATCGCTTCGCCCACGCTCTTCATCGAGGTGGTAAGCGTCGGATCGGCGCCGGGATAGCGCTCGAATGCGAAGCGCGGAATTTTCGTAACGACGTAATCGATCGTCGGCTCGAAGCTCGCAGGCGTCGCCCCGCCCGTGATGTCGTTGGCGATTTCATCCAGCGTGTAGCCGACCGCCAGTTTCGCCGCGACCTTGGCGATGGGAAAGCCCGTCGCTTTCGAGGCGAGCGCAGAGGACCGCGACACGCGCGGATTCATTT
>CAZMRN010000112.1:0-6770 GCA_964568575.1 uncultured Caulobacteraceae bacterium | reverse complement strand
GAACCGGTTCCCATCCCCGCCTTCGCGGGGACATGCTTCGCTCGAAAACGCTCTAACTCAACCGCACGGATTCGCCGTCATGCGGTGCGCCGTGGCAGACTGAATGCGCTTGCGCTTTCGGATTCCCAAGAACACGCACGAGGCAACGCTCATGATCGATCTCTATTATTGGCCGACGCCGAACGGATGGAAGGTTTCCATCATGCTCGAAGAGTGCGGTCTGCCGTACAAAACCATTCCGGTCGATATCGGCGGCGGCGAGCAGTTCACGCCGCAATTCTTGCGCATCAGCCCGAACAACCGGATGCCTGCGATCGTCGATCACGAGCCCATCGGCGGCGGCGCGCCGCTCTCGATCTTCGAGTCGGGCGCGATCCTGGAATATCTCGCCGACAAGTCGGGCAAGTTCCTGCCGAAGAGCGGCGCGGGCCGGTACACGACGCTGCAATGGGTGCATTGGCAGATGGCCAATCTGGGCCCGATGATGGGCAACGCCAATCACTTCAAGAACTACGCGAAGCAGCTCGTCGACGATCCGGCACAGCTCGCCTATGGGATCAAACGTTTCACGGGCGAGGTCGACCGGCTTTGCGGCGTGATGGACGCGCAGCTTTCGGCGAATGCGTATCTCGCGGGCGCGGACTACTCGATCGCGGACATGATCTCCTGGCCGTGGGCGATGCTGGTGGGCCGTCTCATCGACGAAAACGTCTGGACAACGTTCCCCCATCTCAAGCGTTGGGTCGATGCGGTCGGCGCGCGTCCGGCGGTGCAGACGGGGCGCAATCTCCACAAGGAGTGGGGCGACAAGAAGCGCTCCGAGGAAGAGGAAAAGGCGCGCCGGGCGCTGCTCTTCAACCAGACGAACGACAAGGTCCGCGCGGCGCGGGAAGCGGCGGCGAAGGGCGCGGCCTAACCGCTTTCGCCCATATTTTTCGGTGTTGACATGGCGCGTTCGTTTTGCATAATCACCGTTATGCCAAAACTAGTCGATCACGACGAACAGCGACGGGCCATCGCGGAGGCGGCGGTCGCCGTCATCAGCGCGCACGGGCTCGACGCCACGCGGCTGCGCGACGTCGCCGAGGAGGCGGACGTCACCACCGGCGCCGTCACGCATTATTTCGACGGGAAGGACGCGGTCCTGGAAGCGGCGCTGGACGAAATCGTCGCGCGCATCGTCGAGAAACAGGAAGCGCTGCGCGATCGCCAGCCCGCGCGATCGGCGGAGGAACTCGCGGCGCATGCGGCGGCGTTTCTGCCGATCGACGCTCAGGCCCGCGCGGAGTGGCGCGTGTGGTGCGCGTTCTGGGGCCGCTCCATCGTCAACGAAACGCTGCGGCGCAAGCACGAAGCGCATTACGACCGTTTCGGCACGGCGCTGGCGGAGATGGTTCGCGCGCTGGCGAAGGCGGGCGTGATCGCGCCGCAGGCGGATGCGCGCATGACGGCGGATGCGATCATCGCGGCCGTGGACGGCGTCGGCATCCGCGTGACGCAGGAACCCGCGCTGTGGCCGCCCGCGCGGCAGAAGGCGCTTCTCAACACGTTGCTTCTTCCTCTCTTCACCGGCGGCGAGACCGCCAAATCCAGGAGGCGTTGACATGCCGTCCCTCGTGACTTTTTCGGCTTCCGCTCCGCACGACGAAATGATGAATGTGCTCAATCGCGACGGTGCGCTCATCATCAAGGATCTCGTGTCACCCGCCGAAGCGGATGCGACGATGAAGGAACTGCGGCCCTATATCGACGCGACGAAGCCGGGACAGGATCCATTCTCGGGATACAAGACGACGCGCACCGGCGCCATTGTCGCGCGCAGCCCGAAGGCGCGCGGGCTCATTCTCAATCCCATCGTGAACAAGTTCTGCGAGAGCGTGCTCAAGCCCAATTGCGAGCGCTATCAGCTGCATCTGGGGCAGGTGATCCGCATTCTGCCGGGGCAGGAAGCGCAGCCGATCCATCGCGACCGCTGGGCATGGGGCACGTATCTCAAAGGCATCGAGCCGCAGCTCAACACGATCTGGGCGCTCAGCGATTTCACGAAGGAGAACGGCGCGACGCAGGTCGTGCCCGGCTCCATCGACTGGCCGGACGATCGCCGCCCGGCCGATGACGAGATCACCTGGGCCGCGATGACGCGCGGGTCCGCCATCATCTACACCGGCTCGGTGTTTCACGGCGGCGGCGCGAATGTATCGAATGTGGAGCGTGTCGGCCTCAACATCACCTACACGCTGGGCTGGCTCCGGCAGGAGGAGAACCAGTATCTCGCCTGTCCGCCCGACATCGCGCGCACGCTCTCGCCGGAATTGCAGGGGCTGATCGGCTATTCGATGGGCTCCTACGCGCTCGGCTACTACACGCCGCCGCTGCCTCCGGGCGAGGGGCCGGAGGTCGTGCCGCCCGAATACGCGCTCAACGGCGCCGCGGCGGGTTATGCGCTCGGCAACGCGGAGCTTCTCAAGTCCATTGCGCAACAGGTGGGCGACAGCGCACCGTTAAAGGAGCTGAGCACGGGGTGACAAATTGTCATTCTGATGCGATGATCCTTCCACTCAGGAAGGAACAACAACAATGCCCGATAAGCCGCTGCCTAAAGGCGTGGAGCTGACCGAGTACGACGCGGCGTTCCGCGCCGATCCGCACAAGCGGCTGGATACATTGCGCGGGGCGTGTCCCGTCTATCGCGATCCGGAATTCGGGCATCTATTCCTCACGCGCTACGAGGATGTGCGCGCGACGGTCAACTCGCGCGCGCCCTTGCGCCATCCGCGTCACGCGCATCCCGATGCGCAGATGCCGCGCGCGTTCCGCCAGGAGCGCGACGATGGGCAATCCGACGAGAGCATTCTCTTCATGGATGAGCCGGAGCACATGCGCGTGCGCGCGCCGCTGCAGAAGGCGTTCTACAAGCGCGTCGCGCAGGGAAAGCCGCTGACGGAAGCGATCATCAAAGACGTGCTCGACGGTCTTGAGGGCCGGGAGACGTTCGACGTGCTCGCCGATTTCGCGATCCCCGTGCCCATCCTCGTCATCGCGCATATTCTGGGCGTGCCGCAGGCGCGGATGGCCGAGTTCCGGGAATGGTCGGAAGGCATCATCCTTTCGCTCAATCCGTTGCGTTCGCCCGAGCAGACGGCGCAGATGCAGCGCGCGCAGGAAGCGTTGCGCGCGTTCTTCACGGCGGAGATCGCGGCAAGGCGCACGCGGCCGCGCGACGATCTCCTCTCCGATTTCGTGCGTTTGCAGGACGAGGGCGCGCCACTCAGCGATTCCGAAATCACGACCAATTCGACGGCGCTGCTCGTGGGCGGCAATCTCACGACGACCGATCTCATCGGCAACGCCACGTGGCTGTTCCTGACGCATCCGAAGGAATTGGCGAAGCTGAAGGCCGATCCGTCGCTCATTTCGGCGGCGGTGGAGGAAGTGCTGCGCATCCACGGACCGGTGATGATCACGTCGCGCGTCGCGAATGCGGCCGGCGAAATCGGCGGCTGTCCGATGCGCGACCGCGAGTGGGTCGTCGCCTCGCTTGCGGCGGCCAATCACGATCCGTCCGTATTCGAGCGGCCGCACGAATTCGACATCACGCGCAAGCACGCGCCGCATATCGCGTTCGGCGGCGGCACGCATATCTGCATCGGCGCGCCTCTGGCGCGCCTGGAGGCGCAAGTCGCGATCCCCGCGCTCTTCGACCGCTTCCCAAATCTTTCGATGGAACCGCAGGAAATTGAATGGAAAACGTTACCGTTCTTCCACGGGCTCGAACGGCTGATCGTGCGACCTTAAGGCGCCGCGCCGCTTTCGCTTGACGCGCGCGCACGACCCCTGGACGATGCCTCGCATGCGAACCGGAGGCTCCTCATGCTCAAACGCATACTTCTCGCCCTCGACGAGACGCCGGCATCCGCCGCGGCGCGACAGTTAGCGGTTTCGCTGGCGGCATCGCATGGCGCGGCCGTGACGGGATTATCCGTGATCGACGTGCCCTACCACACAGCTGGCGAGGCAACGCCGATGGGGGCGTCCGCCTATAAACGCGAGAAAGACGCCCATGCGATCGCCGAATCGAAGCTGCGGGCACAGGCCCTCGCGCAAGCGCTTTCGCGCGAATGCGCGGCGCTTGAGGTCGCGCAGTCCTCGGCGGTTGTCGAGGCCGATCCGGCCGCCGCACTGATCGCCGCCGCGGAGACGCACGATATCATCGTGATCGGGCACGATACCGCGTTTCACGGCGAAAAGGACAAGGGCGTGGTCGCGACGACACGCCGGCTCGTGCAGTTGAATCCGCGGCCCGTGGTCGTCACGCCCGATATGCTGAGGGGCGGAGATGCCGCGGTCGTTCTCTACGACGCGAGTCTGCCCGCGATGCGGGCGCTTCAGATGTTCACGCTGCTCAATATCCACGCCGACAAGATCGTCAATGTCCTTAGCGTCAATCCGAGCGAGGCAAAGGCCCGCGAGGCGGGGGGTGGCGCGGAGGCGTTCCTTAAAGCGCATGGCCGCGCGGCGCGCGTTTTCGCGATCGCCTCGTCCGCGCATCCGGCGGACGTTCTGGCGGCGGAGGCGAAGGTTCTTTCGCCCGCCATGCTGGTGATGGGCGCGTTCGGCCATGCGGGCCTTAAGGAGCTCTTCTTCGGTTCGACGACGAACCGGCTGCTGCGCGAACGTCCCGCGCCGCTTTTCGTGCATCATTGATGGATATCGTCTGGCTTGCGGCGGGGCTGGCGCTTCTTTTGACTGGTGCGGAAGCCCTCGTCCGGGGCGGGGTCGGGATCGCTTCCGCGTTCGGCGTATCGCCCCTGATCGTGGGCCTCACTATTGTCGCCTATGGGACATCCACGCCCGAACTCGTCATCGTCACCAACGCGGCGCTTTCTGGCAGCGCCGGCCTCGCGGCGGGCAATGTCATTGGCGCGAACATCATCAACCTTCTCCTGATCCTCGGCGTAGCGGGCGTCATCGCGGCGATCGCGCCCAATCCGGCCGATACGGCGCGCAGCGGCTTGTTCCTGCTCGCCGCCGGCGGAATTCTCGCATTGCTTTGCGCGACAACGCCTACACTTTTTTGGTGGCATGGGGCAGCGATGCTGGCTCTGATGGCCGCCGTCACCTTCGTTTCGATCCACGCGGAATGGCGCTCCCGGAACGGGGCCGCCGGCGAGGCGGCGGACGCCGACGCGGCGCATGGCGATACCTCGATCCACCTTCTGCTTATCGCCGGCGGTGTCGGCCTTCTCTATATCGGCGGCGAGACGGTCGTCGCGCGCGCAACGTCGCTGGCGCGCGCGGCCGGGGTTTCGGAGTCGCTGATCGGATTGACTCTGGTCGCGCTCGGATCGTCCGCGCCGGAGCTGGCCGCGTCCAGCGTCGCGGCGCTGAGGGGGAAGACCGATCTCGCGCTCGGCAACGTCATGGGTTCGTGCATCTACAATATCCTCGCCATTCTGGGGGCCGCCGCCGTGCTGACGCCCGTGGCGATCGAGCCCGCGCTCGCGGCGTTCGATGTGTGGGTCATGCTTGCGGCCATCGTGGCCATCGCCCCCGCCGTGTTTCTGGGCGCGCCGATCAGGCGCTTCTATGCGGGCGCATTGCTCGGAGGCTACGCGCTTTATCTGGGCGCCTTGCTGATACGGGCCGGGCTATTTTCCCTTTAGCGCGCCTCCATCGCCCCAAAATAGACGTTGAAAGAGGCTTGGGTCCGGTGCTAACACCCGCCTTCCCGAAGAGGCCGCGCCCCCTTCGCGGAGGGTGACGCGGGGTGGAGCAGCCCGGTAGCTCGTCAGGCTCATAACCTGAAGGTCACAGGTTCAAATCCTGTCCCCGCACCCAACCGCCGCATCCTTGCTCAAACATACTTCTGCGTTCGCCGGATTTCATGTCCGCGTGCGCGCCATGTGCGTTCCGATTCACGACACACGAGCCGCTTGATCGCAGGACCCGCGCGGCGCAGCATCGCCTCCCCGCCGCCGCCGAGACGCGCTTCGTCCCATGAATCTCTATCTTCGTCTCTTGCTCGTGTGGCTGAAGTCGAAGTTCCGGCCGCCCATCGGTATTCTGGACGAATGCGTCAGCGATTTCCGCGTGTGGCTGACCGATCTCGACATGCTCATGCACATGACGAACAGCCGCTATCTGGCGATCGCGGATGTGTGCGTCATCGACTACATGATGCGTTGCCGGGCGTGGCCGAAATTCATGGCGCGGCGTTGGATGCCGGTCGTCCTCTTCGAGGACATGGTGTTTATCCGGCAACTCAAGTTTCCGCAGCGCTTTACCGTGCGCAGCAAGCTGCTCGGATGGTCGGACCGGCACGCGCTCATCCGGCACATCTTCGAACGCGCGGACGGCAAGGTGGCCGCGGAGGGTTTCACCGTCGCCCGCTTCATCTGCGTGACGGACGGCGCGCGCGTCGCGCCGCAGGACGTTTTGAAGGTCATGGGGCTCGACACGCCATCGCCGTCCCTCTCGCCGCTGGCGCAGGACGCGTTGCGCCGCGCGGCCGAGGGCTACGATCTTAAGGGTACGGGCAATTAGTTCACGTAATCGCCCAATTGTGATCGCGACCCTGTTTCGTTAACGGGGTCCAATACGGTCTCATTCGTGCCGGAGAGCACCTGACAGAGGTGCAGGCACGGGAGGGGATCTTGGGCGCGCGCGGGATGGCGGCCAGCGGTTATTCCGCTTCGCAGGCGCGGCTTGAAGGGCCGGCGGATAGTGTCCCGGGGGATGGTGTAAGAGCGCCGACCCTCGGAGAGGTCAGG
>CAZMRN010000111.1:0-6817 GCA_964568575.1 uncultured Caulobacteraceae bacterium | reverse complement strand
GAAACGACCACCATCGTGCCCGCCTCGATATGGGGCGGCACCATGGTGCGCGCGGTCAAGGCGCCGAGCCGCCGTGCGCCCTCGCTCGCCGCCACGGCGTGGCGCGCCAGAAAGCGGCGCAGATCATTGGCGTAGTCCATGCTGACGTCTTCAGCCGTCACTGCGCGCGCCCAGGTGATCGCTGCGGAGGCGGTGGCGACGGCGAGCAGGACCAGACTCGGGCCGCGCAGGTCGGCGCCGGCGCCGGCGGCGTCGAGAAAGGCCTTCAGCGAGACCACGCCGCCCGCCAGCGCCGCCGCCTCCGCGAACGTCAGCAGCCCAAGGCGCGTCAGCGGCCAGCCGCGCCCCGGCGCAAGCAAACGCGGTCTCATGCCGCCGCTTGCGACCGCTGCTCCATGAGCGCGTTGTACAACGCTGCAGCGACCTCCGCCGACGCCAGCGCCTCGCGGGTGAAGCAGCGCATGCCGGTGGCCTGGGTCGCCTCGCGGCACGCCAGCGGAGATTGCGACACCAGGCCGCTCAGTCCCAGCACGCGCCCATGCTGGCGCAGCCAATGCACGCCCATGGCGCACGAGGCGGCGCTTTCGCCGGCGTAGAGGTAGCCGCTTCGCGGCAGGTTCAGCAGGCCCGAAGCGATGAGCCAGGCGGTCTCTTCCTGGAACAGGCCGTCGGCGACCTCGAGCACCAGCGCGTCGGCGCCGTCTTGCGCCAGCGCGCCGATCAAGGTCCGCACGCCATGCGCCAGCTCGCCGCGGTCGGCGCGATAGGTGGTGGCCATGCCGACATCGGTGAAGTCGAGCACGCGGAACGCGCCGGCGTCGCGCATGTGCCAGAAATCGTTGCCGGCGCCGGTGCCGGTGAGCTTCGCTGCGCCGACTCGATAGCCTGCGCGCGTGAGGCCCTTGATGATCGAGGCGGCCGTGGTCGTCTTGCCCGCGTTCATCGAGCCGCCGACGACCGTAAACATCGCCGGCGCGTCGATGGCCTCGGGGGCGGCGAGCGCGAAGGCGCGCAGATTGAGCGCGGCGCCCGCCTCGTCGACGAACACGCCGACCGGTTGGATCCGCGTCGGCTCCTCCATGCGCTCATTCTTTGCGATCACGCGCGCCGCGATGCCGCCGGCGGCGGCGAGATCGCAGGGGCCAAGATCTTCCGGCGTAACCGCTTCGAACTGGTCGGGTGCGTAACGATTGCCGTAGGCAAGAACGATTTCGTCGCCTTCGAACAACAGCGCTTTGCGGCTCGTGGTCAATTCGAGCCGCTGATGGGCGCCGACCTCGAGCACGCGCGCCAACACCAGATCGCCGGCGCGCGGCGTCAAGTCGGCGGTCTCGATGGCCTTGAGCGCCCGATCGGGCGCTGTGCGTGTGCTGAAGGCTCGCTTGGCGCGGGCAAGCCGTTCCGGCTGAAGCGTAAGGCGCATGCAATGTTTCCCCTTATCGATCCGCGTTCTTTTGGAGCGGATGCAGGGGAAAACGACGCTTGCGCGCGCTTATTCCCGTAGTTTCAAAATCTGAAAGAAATTTCAGCGATCGCCACCGAGCCCGACGCCGACGGCGCGCCGACGGGCTCTTCCTCGATCGACACGAAATCGGCGCGCAGCACCCAATGCTCGCTGAGTTCGTAATAGCCGCCCAGGCCGATGAGCCGGTTGGTGAAGATCGTCGATTCCGTCTCCGAGGCGGAGAGGGCGACGCCCCAGCGCTCGGCGCGCCAGGCGATCCCGGCGTTGATCTCTTCTTCGTCGAGGCCGCGCGTGAGACTGTTGCTGTCGCCGCGGCTGACGAAGGCGGCGCCGATGGCGAGCGGACCGCGGCGGAATTCCGAGCCGATGCTCCAGGATTCGAGATCCTGCCGCTCGGTGACGGGATCGGCTTCGCCGTACACATAGGCCGCGCTCACGCCGCCGACCCAATCGCCGAGCGTCGTCTGATAGGCGAGCGCGGTTTCGATCGCATTCTCCTGGCGCGTGCGCCGGCGCGGATTGGGATCGTCGCTGTTGGATTCCAGTTCCGGCGCATAGGAGACGCCGAAGCGGAACCCGCGCACTGGCGCCGAGAGATAGAGGATCTTCAAAGCGTCGCGCGTGTCGAAGGGGCTGATCAGAGCGGCGGTTCCCGCATAGCGCACGAAATCGCCGCGAATCTGGCCGAGGCCCACCAGCGGGGCGTGCAGCGAGATGGTGTCGGCGGGGCCATCCTGCTCGCCGAGTTCGACGCGGCCGAATCCGCCGGCCAGATAGACGTAGATCTCGTCGCGCTGCAGATCTTCGGCTTCGCGATCTCCGGTGTCGACCTCCGCGCGGAAGCCATAGACGAGGCCTGAAGCGGCCACATACTCGGCGTTCAGGATAAGCGAGGCGTCCCATTCGGAGGCTTCGTCCGAGCGCCCGGTCTCGGGGTCCTCGTAGGCCCCCGCTTGAAGCGAAATCGCGCCGTTGGCGGTCAGTTCGACCCCATTGACCGTCGTCCGCAGATCCTGGGCCGACGCGCCGCCGGTCAAGGCCGCCCACAGCGCGGCGAACGCCACACCCCCAAACAATCCACGCATGCGTATCCCCTTTGGCGCTTTGTCCCCAAAACGTCGCAGCGCGATCCTTATTCCCGTTCGCCGGAGAAGAAAATCTCCCCGCTCCGTGGGCCGCATTGTCGGGTTTTAAGGCGCGCCGCGTGGAATAGGGCGGCGGCGGCGGCGTTTGCCTCTTGCCCGACGCATGCGATCGGGCGTGGGAAAGAGAAAGGCTCGATATGAAAAAGTTCACCTGGATCGCAACGGCGTCCGCCGCGGCGCTGGGCGTGTCCGCCATGGGGGCGCAGGCCGCCACCCATGACGGCGTCGCCTCCGTGACGCGGACGGCGCAGATCGAACGCGCGGCCGACGCGCGGGCCGAGCAGGGCACGGTCGTCGAGGAGGTGCGCGAGCGCCGCCGCGGCGGGCGCGGAAGCACGAACTCCAGCTCCAATTCCTCGTCGAACTCGTCTTCGAATTCATCGTCGAATTCGTCGTCGAACTCGTCCTCGAATTCGAGCTCGAACTCCTCGTCGAATTCATCCTCGAACTCGAGCTCGAATTCTTCGTCGAACTCCAGCTCCAATTCGTCCTCGAACTCGAGCTCCAACTCGTCTTCGAACTCGAGCTCGAACTCCTCGTCGAACAGCTCGACCTGAGCGGCTTCGGCTCGGTCCTCTCGCCGGAGCGGCCTCCTCGCCGCTCCGGTTTTTTTTGACCTGACGCTATGGTTCAGCGCGGCGCGCGCGCCTGCTGGCGATACCAGGCGCCGCCTGCGCGCGTATTGCGCAGGATGCGCACGCGTTCGGCGGCTTCCTCCGGCGTCTCGGCGCGAATATCGGCCGCGATTTGCGTGCGACGGAACGGGATGATTTGCGCGATCGGCGCGCCCTTCTCGATCTCGTGCAGGCCGTCGCCGACATTCAGGAAGAATGGAAAATGAATCGGCGAGCGGTATGTGTCGGTGTCGACGACGCCGCTCAGAATCTCGAATGTCGGATGCGGGCGGTTGAGCGGCGGCGTGATCAGGACGCTCCAGCCCGGCGGCGTCTGGATCGTCCAGAAATTGTGAAACTTGCACGCAGGACCAGGGCCATAGGGGTGGCCCGACACCTGAAAGTCGGGATGGAAGCTGACCATCTCGCGGTCGAAATCCCAGCCGGCGTTCACCTCCGCGCCGTCCTTGGACACCTCCAGCCGGACGGACGCCGCGAGCGGAATGATCCAGCCATGCGTCATGGCGTCGAGAAACGGCAAGCAGCGCTTGATCGTCAGCCCGTTATTGCTCGGGCTTTGCGCGCCCACATCGACCGGGGGGATGCGCTTGAACCAGTCCGGGATGGCGCCCTTGGCGGGGATCGGCTCTGCGATGACGCCCTTGTCCTCCGGCCGGCATGTGAAGCTGATGCGTGGCTTGGACGCGGCGAAGGCGAACATGGGTCTCGCTCGGTTTGTTTCGATCGCAGCGAAAACGACCGCAGCCGCGGCTTATTCCTTGCCTGGCGCGGGAATAGATCGCCGCAGGCGTCGTTCCTGATCCGAATGACAGGGAGACGGCGCGATGAAGCATCTCGGATTGGCGATGGCCCTCGGGGCTTCGGCCTGCGCCAGCGTGGAGCCCCAGGCGGCCTTGTTGCGCGATGCGCCGGCGGTGTCGCCGGTCATGACCGAACACAGCGCGGGATTGCGCTGCCTCGGCGGCCTCATCGAGCAGAGCCCGGCTGCGCCGGTCAGCGTCGTGGTGCGCGACATCGAAGATGCGACGGTGCCGCTGTTGAATGAAGAACGGCGCCTGAGTTTGGGCGGGTCGTTCGTGCTGCATACCGCGCTGTCGCGGCTCGAGACGTCGAAAGTGCAGATCGTCATGGACGAACAGCGCGCGGGCGCGCGGCGATTGACGCTGTCGGGCGCGTGGACGCAGGACGATTTGTTCACCGGCGAACGCGGCGTCGGCGTGCGCGTGGCGGGCTCAAACGTGCGCGCCGGCCTGGGGCGGCGCACGAGCTATGATTTCATCGCCGGCGATTTCGCGTCTTCGGTGAATGGACGCGTCCGTTTGTCCACCGCGGTCGGCGTGGCGTTGCCGCGTCGCGGCGAGGAGGCGTTCCTGGTGATCGACGACGGCGCGGACGGCGCGGAGATCGGCATGGATCGCCGCCGCGTCCAAGGCGCGCAGATGGCGCAGCGGCGCGTGTTGGAAGCCGTCGCGCTCGTCCATCTCGCGGATTTCTTCGGCATCGATTATCGCCCGTGCCTCGATGCGCCGACCGCGTCGCCCGAGGCTTTTTCCGCCGCGATCGGCGCTTATGAACGCGCAGCGCCGGGCGAACGCCATCGCATGATGCAGGAGGAGCTCACGCGCCTCGGCTATCTCTCCGAGGGCCCGCCGAGCGGGCGCTGGGATGCGCAAAGCCGATTGGCGCTTGGTCGTTTCCAACAGGATGCGCGATTGCCGCCGACCAGCCGACCCTCGGCGGTGCTCTACGCGCTGACGCGCACGCATGCGGCGCCGCCAGCGGCGCGCGCGCCGTAAGCGCCCAAGAAAAAGCCCGCCCGGCGCGAGGCCGGGCGGGCGCAGAGCGGATGCGCGTCTATCTGGACTAGTGAATGTCGAAGCGGTCGAGGTTCATCACCTTCGTCCAGGCCGCGACGAAATCCGCCACGAATTTCGCTTCGCCGTCGGCGCAGGCATAGACCTCAGCCAGCGCGCGCAGTTGCGAGTTCGAGCCGAACACGAGATCGACTTCCGTGCCCGTCCACACCAGCGCGTTGGTGGTGCGGTCGCGGCCTTCGAGCACCTCGTCCGATCCTGGCGCGCGGCGCCACTTGGTGCGCATGTCGAGGAGATTGACGAAGAAGTCGTTCGTCAGCGTTTCCGGACGATGCGTGAACACGCCGTGCTGGGCGCCGTCGACATTCGCGTTGAGCACGCGCAGGCCGCCGATCAGCACGGTCATTTCCGGCGCCGTCAGCGTGAGCAGGTTGGCGCGGTCGATCAGCAATTCCGCCGAAGACCGCTTCAGGCCCGCGCGGCGATAATTGCGGAAGCCGTCGGCGACGGGCTCCAGCACCGCGAAGGACTCCACGTCGGTCTGGTCTTGCGACGCGTCGGTGCGGCCCGGCGTGAACGGCACGACCACGTCATGGCCGGCCTTCTTCGCCGCCGCCTCGATCGCCGCGCCGCCGGCGAGCACGATCAGGTCGGCCAGCGACACCTTCTTGTTGCCGGTTTGCGCGGCGTTGAAGGCGGCGCGGATCGACTCAAGCGTCGACAGCACGTGGGCCAATTGGGCCGGCTGGTTGACCTCCCAATCCTTTTGCGGGGCAAGGCGGATGCGCGCGCCGTTGGCGCCGCCGCGCTTATCGCTGCCGCGGAAGGTCGAGGCCGAGACCCAGGCCGTGGCGACGAGCTGCGCGGTGGTCAGGCCGGAGGCGAGGATGTTCGCCTTCAGGGTCGCGATGTCCTGCGCGTTGACCAGTTCGTGGTCGACCGACGGCACCGGGTCTTGCCAGATCAGCTGCTCTTTCGGCACCAGCGGGCCGAGATAGCGGGCGACCGGGCCCATGTCGCGGTGCGTCAGCTTGAACCAGGCGCGGGCGAACGCATCGGCGAATTCCTGCGGGTTCTGGTGGAAGCGCCGCGCGATCTTCTCGTAGGCGGGATCGTAACGCAGCGACAGGTCGGTGGTGAGCATGTTCGGCGTCACGCGCTTCGAGGGGTCGTGCGCGTGGGGCGCCGTGCCGGCGCCGGCGCCGCCCTTGGGCTGCCACTGGTGCGCGCCGGCCGGGCTCTTCGTCAGCTCCCATTCGTAATTGAACAGGTTGTCGAAGTAATTGTTGCTCCATTGCGTCGGCGTCGTCGTCCAGGTGACTTCGAGGCCGCTCGTGATCGTGTCGGCGCCCTTGCCGGAGCCGTACGAATTGGCCCAGCCAAAGCCTTGCTCCTCGATCCCGGCCGCTTCTGGCTCGCGCCCGACATGGCTTTCCGGGGCCGCCCCGTGCGCCTTCCCGAAGGTGTGGCCGCCGGCGATCAGCGCGACGGTTTCTTCGTCGTTCATGGCCATGCGGGCGAAGGTTTCGCGGATGTCGCGCGCCGTAGCGATCGGGTCCGGATTGCCGTTCGGGCCTTGCGGGTTGACGTAGATCAGGCCCATCTGGACCGCGCCGAGCGGGTTTTCCAGCTGGCGGTCGCCGGTGTAGCGCTTGTCGCCGAGCCATTCGGTCTCGGAGCCCCAATAGACGTCCTCTTCAGGCTCCCACACGTCGGCGCGGCCGCCGCCGAAGCCGAAGGTTTTGAAGCCCATCGATT
>CAZMRN010000110.1:0-6845 GCA_964568575.1 uncultured Caulobacteraceae bacterium | reverse complement strand
GATATCGTTCGGCGTGCCGGGATCGAAGGTGAGCTCGTCGTCGTCGAACTCGCCATTGTTGATCGGCGGGTCGATGGTCACGTCGCTGAAGGCGTCGAAGGTCTCGATGTCGATATAGAGCCGGTCGTCGCATTCGAGCGGCATTACGTCGCGCAGGGAATTGCAGACCTCGTCCTCGACTTCGGCCTGGGACATGCCGGTGATCTGCACTTGGCCGGTGCGCACCATACGACTCATCTCGGCCATGGCGAGATTGAGATTGGTCTGCGCCATCGACATCACCGCGATCTCGCCGAGCGCGGTCATGAGCCAGAAGAACGGCAGCGCCACGACGCCGAACTCGACGGCCGTCGCGCCGTCCGTGCGCCGCAGGAAGCGGCCGAACAATGACTGACGCTTCGTCTGCGCTGCGCCCGGCATGACCAAACCCTTAAGCGCGGCCGCCGCAAAAACGGCGCCGGCGCTCTGGCCGGACACTCAAGCCGGAATTGATTGCTTTCCGGTGAAAATATATGGTGAACGCGGCGTTTCCCGGCGCGTCTGCGGTTTTGGGGAGCCTGAAGCCTCAGTCGCCGGGGCTGAGCACGTCGTTGCGCTGTTGGCCGTCGGGGCGCGGGCGGCACAGGGGCGTGCACTCCATTCGCGCCGTCTCGAGCCCGCGGGTGACCATCACGGTCTCGCCCTCTTCCGGGGTCACGATCACGCGTCCGCTATAAAGCACGCGGCCGGCGGCGTCGAAGACCATAAGGTTCGTTGCGCCGTAAGAACGACCGGCGACGAAGATCAGCCGATCGCTTTGCACCGAGACCGCCGCGATGTCGGCGTTGCCGACCACGACCGCATCGGCCGGCGCGGGCAAACGGATCGAGGCGGCGTTGTCGATCGCCAGCCGGAGATCCTCCGCCGCAGCCTGCCCCGGGAGCGCCGCCGCTATGAGAGCGATCGCGCCGATCGCCGCCGCCCCTTTGCGCGCCCACTGCCCGATCATGCGCTCTGCTCCGCCGCTTTATCAATCGCGCGCACGCGCACGCGCACGCGAACCGCACACTGCGCGGCAATCCTTACCGCGCGCCTAACGCCGCAATGTTGAAGGGCTCAATCGTGTCTTGAAATGAAACAAACGGCCGATTTCTTGTTTACGCTTTGTTGGTGACGATTTTTGTCTTCGGTCGCGCGTTTTTAACTTCGCCTTCATTGCGCCGCATTACAAATGGCGATGCTTGGTAAGGGGTGTCGAGTGCGGCGCGCCGATCAGGCTGGTGGATAAGCACTCGACAAAAGGAGTCTCCAATGCTTCGTCAATTCAACCGCTTCATGAAGGACGAGAACGGCGCGACGGCCATTGAATATGGTCTGATCGCCGCGCTCATCGGCGTGGTCATCATCGCGGGCGTCACCGCGCTGGGCACCAACATTCAAGACAATTTCGACTTCATCGCCACCAAGATCGGTACGGCGTCGTAAGGCGAAAAGGTTTGCGGCGGCGCGAACGGTCGCGCCGCCGCTCTTCCTCCCCCTCGACTTCGCCGCCTCCTTCGCGGGAGGCGGCGATTTTTGTTTGCGCGCCGCGCTAACGCATCATTAGGCAAGCGGCGCTATTGAAGGTTGCAATGCTGGAAACCGCCTTCACGCTCGCCTTCGTCGGCCTCGTTCTTGTTGCGGCCGCCAGCGACATCGCGCGCATGACGATCCCGAATTGGGTGAGCGCGGCGCTGATTGCGTTTTATCCTGTTGCAGCTTTGGCCTGCGGCGCATCGTGGGCGACGATCGGCGGGCATTTTCTCGTGGGCGCGATTGCGCTGACGGTGTGCTTCGGCCTGTTCAGCGTCAACGCGCTCGGCGGCGGCGACGCCAAACTCATCCCGGCGGTCGCCCTGTGGACCGGCGCAGCCGCGTTCCTGCCCTTCATCGCCGGCATGGCGATCGCGGGCGGCGCCTTGTCCCTGACCTTGTTGCTCGCGCGACGCGCCTTTGCGCCGGCCGACGGCCGCCCCGATTTCGTCAATCGGCTCCTGAACAAAAAGCGCGGCGCGCCGTATGGCGTGGCGATTGCGGTCGGCGTCATTTGCGCCGCGCCGCATCTCATGCTCGCGCCCTGATCGCGCCCCCTTCGCGCCGCGATGCGTTAACACTGCTTTAGGCCGGCGCGTGTTCCCTTGCCGTGTGATTCGGACGGGGGCGAGGCGGCGCAAATGTCAGCTCGGCAATTGATTGTTCTGGGCGTGGCGCTGCTCGTGGCGATTGGCGCGCTGTTCGTCGTGCGCGGCATCGGCGCCCAGCGCGCAGCCGCGCCCGAGCCTTCCTCCCAGATCGCGGTCGTCAATGTTCTTGTCGCCGCGCGCGACATTCAGCAAGGCGCAGCGCTGGTCGCCGGCGACACCGTGTGGCGGCCGTTTCCGCGCGAATCCGTGGGCGAACGTTTCGTGCAGCAGGAAACCGCGCCGGAAGCGATGACGGAGCTCACCGGCGCGATCGCGCGGCGCGCCTTCGCCGCAGGCGAGCCGATCATTCAGGGCTATGTGATCCCGCGCAATGGCGGCGGGTTCATGGCCGCGGTGCTGCCGGTCGGCTATCGCGCGGTGTCGGTGCGCCTCGACGAGGACGCGCTGGCCGGCGGCTATATCCAGCCGAACGATCGCGTCGACGTCCTGCTGACGCGCACGCTGCAGGTGCAGGGCGAAGATACGCGCGACGAGAAGCGCAGCGACATCGTGCTTGAGAATGTCCGGGTGCTGGCGGTCGGCGATCAGGTTCGTCCACAGGAGGGCGGCGACGCTCCTCAGCGCATCATGCAGGACACCGTGCTTTTGGAATTGAGCGCCGACGATGCGCGCATCCTGGCGCTTGCCGATTCCATGGGGGAATTGTCGCTGGCGCTGCGCAGCGTCGAGGCCGAAGCCGAGGGGCTGCAGGTCGCTTCCGCGCGCCGCCGCGGCGTGCTCGATCAGAACATTCGCCAAGACAGCGTGAAACTGCACGCATTCAGCCCGTCGGGCGGGGGAAATTAATGGGCAAGCGGAACCATCGCGCCGGCAAGAAGTCTTGGATTGCGGCGCTGACCGCCGCCATGGCGTTCGCGCCCGCCGCCGCAAGCGCGCAGGCGACGGAAGCGGAAGTGACGCGCATCGCGCAGAGCGCGACGGCGAATTCCGCCGTTCTGGTGTTGCCGTTTGGAAAGTCCGCCATCGTCGATCTGCCCGCCGATGCGCGCGACATCCTTTTGTCCAATCCGCAAGTCGCGGACGCCGTCGTGCGCACCTCGCGCCGCGTCTACATCATCGGTCGCGCGATGGGGCAGACCAACGCCTTCTTCTTCGACGCCGCCGGCCGCCAGATCGCAAGCATTGAAATCCGCATCGAACCGGATGTGGCGCCGCTCAATGATTTCCTGCGTCGCCACGCGCCTGACATGCGCGTGCAGGCCGAGGCGTTGAACGGCTCGATCGTGTTGTCGGGCACGGCCGCGAGCGCGTCGGAGGCCGATCGCGCCGTGCAGATGGCGGAAAGCTTTCTCGGCACTGCGGGCGGCGGCGGCGCCGGCGGCGGATCGACCATCGGCGGCGCCAATTCGGCCGGCACCGCCTCGCCCGGCGGATCGCGCCCGCGCATCATCAATCTGATCCAGGTCGAGGGCAGCGAGCAGGTGCTCGTGCGCGTGCGCGTCGTCGAAATGAGCCGGTCGCTGGTGCGCCAGCTCGGCATCAACATGAATTATTCCGAGATCATCAACCGCTTCCTGCCGGAAGACGCGTTCGTCGACGTCGCGACGCAGAACGGGTTTTCGATCAATGGCCGACTGCTCGGCGGCCTGAGCGCGACGGGCGGCGTCGCTGAAACCGTCCTCAATCCCGCCACCGTCAGTTTTCCCGGGCCCAACGCGGGGCAGCTCCCCTCCGCGCTCGCCGGCGTCGGCGGCTACGCCTATGACAATGCCGGCACCGCCGATCCGCTCGACGACACCGTCACCAACGGTCCCGGCCAATTGGACGCAAGCCGCCAGGTCGACGCGTCAATCGAAGCGTTCGAGCGCGCGGGCCTGTTGCGGGTTCTGGCCGAGCCCAATCTCACCGCGATTTCCGGCGAATCCGCGCGCTTCTTGGCGGGCGGCGAATTCCCCGTGCCCGTCGCTTCCGACGACGGCGAGATCACGGTTGAGTTCAAGCCGTTCGGCGTCGGCCTCGCCTTTACGCCGATCGTTCTGTCGGGCGGACGCATTTCGCTCAAGCTGTCGACGGAGGTCAGCGAGTTGACCTCCGAAGGCGCCATCGCCACCGGCGACACGCCGATCCGCAACGCCGACGGCACCACCACCGTCATTCGCGGCATCACCATTCCTGCGCTGCAGGTGCGCCGCGCGGAGACGACGCTGGAGATGCCCTCCGGCGGCGCCATCGTGCTCGCCGGCCTGATCCAGGAGCGCACGCGCCACGCGCTCGAAGGGTTGCCCGGCGCAATGAACGTGCCGGTGCTCGGCTCGCTGTTCCGCTCGCGCGACTTCATCAACAACGAGACCGAACTCGTCATCATCGTGACGCCGTATCTGGTGCAGCCGACTGCGCCGGGCGATCTGCGCACGCCGGCCGACGGATTCCGCAATCCGTCGGAAACCGAAAGCCTGCTCACCGGGCGGCTCAACGCGATGTATCGACAAGGACGCGAGGACGGCCAGCAGCGCCGGCTCGTCGGCCCGCATGGCCACGTCATTCAGTGAGGATCGAGGGATGAAACGCACGCCCCTGCTCGGCATCGCCGCGCTCACATCGCTCGCCGCATGCGCCACCACGGCGCCCGATCCTGCGCTCGGCCCCGCCACGCCGACCGCTGCGGACAATCATCGCATCGCGGTGGAGCAGACCAGCGAACGCGTGGCGCTTTCCGTGCGCCCCGACGAGATCGCGCTGACGCACGAGGCGCAAGGCGATCTCAGCGTGTTCGCGCGCAGCTATATCCGCATCGGCCACGGGCCGATCGTGGTCAGCGTGCCCGAAAGCGGCGCCAACGCCGACGCCGCCGCGCGCATCGCCCAAGCCGCGCGTCTGCATCTCGCCGATTCCGGCGTGCCCTATGGCGCGATCGCAGGCGCGACCTATGACGCAACGGGCGTGAACGACGCGCCGGTCGTGCTCAGCTTCGCGCGCTTCACCGCCACCGCGCCTGAATGCGCGCCGCTGTGGACGCAGGATCTCGCGCACCCCGACGCCAACCAGCCCTGGGAAAGCTTCGGCTGCGCCACCAACGCCAATCTCGCCGCCATGATCGAGGATCCAGCCGATCTACTCGGCCCGCGCGCCGAAGACGCGCGCGATTCCGGCCGCCGCGCCGTGGTGTTCGACAATTATCGTCGCGGTCAGACAACGGCGGCCACGCGCACGCCGGCGGAGACCGCGACCATTTCATCTGCAGTGCGTTGAGGGAACGATGGCTGCTCAAGAAGCTGAATCGTTGTGGAGCGTCCGCGGTCTGGACGAGGATTTCGTGCTCGAAGAGGACGAGACCTTCGGCCTCGGCGACATCGAGGGCGAGGATGACGCAGCCGAACTCGCTGCGCCCGAGATCGAACCGGAAACGCTCGACGACGTCGCCCCGCCGCCGCAGGACGATGCGCCCTTTGCGGCCTCGTTCGACGATCAGCTCATTCAGCCTGTTCCGCGCATCACCATTCACGCCTCGTGCGACCGCCCCGAAATCGCGCGCCTGATCGAAGAGGCCGCCGCCGATCGCCGGCTGCAGCGCGCGGAAATCACGGTCGAGGAAGGCGGCGTGGAGGCCGCGCTGGTGCGCTTCGCCTCGCAGCCGAGCCCCAATCTGCTGATCATCGACACGACCACGCCGGGATCGGCGATGCTGCGCAATCTCGATCGCCTCGCCGAAGTGGTCGAGGAAGGCACCAAGGTCGTGATCATCGGCGCGGTCAACGACATCGCGCTGTTCCGCGAGCTGATGCGCCGCGGCGTGAGCGAATACATCGTGCCGCCGCTGCAGCCCTTGCAGCTGATCAAAACCATTTCCAGCCTCTATGCGAGCCCCGACAAGCCGTTCGCCGGGCGGCTGATCGCGGTGATCGGCGCGCGCGGCGGCGTCGGAGCCTCCACGCTCGCGCACAACATCGCCTGGTCGATCTCCGAGCGCCAGGAAGTGGGCGCGACGCTGATGGACCTCGATCTCTCTTTCGGCACTGCGGCGCTCGATTTCAATCAGGAATCGCAACAAACGGTAGCCGACGCCCTGCTCGCGCCGGACCGGGTCGACGACGTATTTCTCGAGCGCATCGTCACCAAGCAGACGCAGCGCCTGCAGATCCTCACCGCGCCGGCGACGCTGGAGCGCGAATTCGATCTCGATCCCGGCGCTTTTGAAACCGTCATCGACCGGGTGCGCCGCGCAGGGCCGTTCGTCGTGCTCGATCTGCCGCACGTGTGGACGACCTGGATGCGCCAGACGCTGTTCGCCGCAGACGATGTCGTCATCGTCGCTGCGCCTGATCTCGCCTCGCTGCGCAACGCCAAGAACATCATCGATCTGATGAAGGCGTCGCGCCCCTACGACGCGCCGCCGCACGTGCTGCTCAACATGGTCGGCGTGCCGAAACGGCCGGAGATCCCCTTGAAGGATTTCGCCGAAGCGCTCGGCGCCGAGCCGGTCGCGGCCTTCGCCTTCGATCCTGCGCTGTTCGGCGCAGCCGCGAACAATGGCCAGATGATCGGCGAATCCGCGCCGGCGTCGAAAACCGCGCTCGCGATCGATGCGTTCGCAGCGCAGCTGACGGGCCGCAAGATCGCCGAGCCGAAGAAGGCCGGCCTTGCGGCGCGTCTGCCCTTCTTGAAGCGGTGATCCCTGGATGTTCG
>CAZMRN010000109.1:0-6850 GCA_964568575.1 uncultured Caulobacteraceae bacterium | reverse complement strand
TACACTCTTGCGCCGCACGACATGCTCGCCGCCTCGACCGGCGTGATCGGCGTGCCGCTCGACGACGCCAAGGCGCGCGCCGTGCTGCCCAGCCTGGGCGCGGCGCTGGCGCCGATCGATTGGCTCGCCGCCGCGCAGGCGATCATGACCACCGACACGTTCCCCAAAGGCGCCGGCGCGCGCGCGAAAATCGACGATGCGCGCGTCGCCGTCGCCGGAATCGCCAAGGGCTCGGGCATGATCGCGCCGAACATGGCGACCATGTTGGCGTTCGTTTTCACCGACGCGAACATTTCCGCGCCCGCGCTGAAGGCGCTGCTGCGCGAAGCGACGGAGACGAGCTTCAACGCCATCACCGTCGACGGCGACCGGTCGACCAATGATTGCGTGTTGCTGTTCGCCACCGCCGCCGCGAAACACGACGCGGTGCGCAAGGCCGATGATCCGCGCCTGAAAGGCTTCCGCGCCGCGCTGGAGAAAGTGCTGGCCGATCTCGCCATCCAGATCGTGCGCGACGGCGAAGGGGCCACCAAGCTGGTGAAGGTCACCGTCGCCGGCGCCAAGGACGACAAGAGCGCGAAAATCATCGCGCGCACGATCTGCGAAAGCCCGCTGGTGAAAACCGCCATCGCCGGCGAAGACGCGAATTGGGGGCGCATCGTCATGGCCGTCGGCCGCGCCGACCAGCCCATCGCGCGCGACAAGATCGCCGTGAAATTCGGCCCGCTCTGGGCGGCGAAGAACGGTCTTGTCGCCAAGACCTATGATGAGGCCGCGATGAGCGCGTATATGCGCCGCGCCGAGCTTGAAATTCTCGTCGATGTCGGCGTCGGCGACGGGCGCGCTGTGATGCACACGTGCGATCTCACCAAGCGCTATGTCGAGATCAACGGCGATTACCGCAGCTGAAGACCTGGAGCATGGACGACCCCGTCCATGCCTTTAACGTTGGCGCTGCGCGGACGGGGTCGTCCGCGCTCCAACATGGCCTAGCGGCGGTGGGGCATGGACGACCTCGTCCATGCCGGCGTTAAAGTTGTCGCCACGCAGACGACCAACGCCAATCGCCAGCGTCGGCGACCAGGCCGGCGGCGACGGGATTGTTCTCGATGTAGGCGATGGTCACAGCATAGTGCGGATCATCACGGATGTAGCGGTCAAAATAGTTCGGCTGCCAGACGCGACCGACTCCGCCTTGCGCACGGTTGATGGCGCGTGCGGACAATGATTTCCAAACTTGAACAATGCCGCGCAGCGTCGCCTGCTGGTGTTTTTGCACCAGGACGTGGACATGGTTCGGCATGACGCACCAGGCATGCAGCGCGTAACGGTCTCCGTCTCCGTACCGAAGGATTTCCGCAACCGCATCGGCGCACGCGCCGATCAGTATGCGCCCACGATCGCTCGCATCAAGCGCGCCATCAGGATCCATGCCGTCCACCGGCTGGTACGCGTCGGCCGTGCAGAAAATGACGTGCTGGATGAGCCCTGGTTTGTCCAGATGGGGAAGTCGCCGATGCACGGCTCAATCGTAAATTGTTGTTCGAAACGCGGCAAGCGGGCCGCGCGTTGAGCGATAGGCTTTTCGTGCGCGGACGAGGTCGTCCGCGCTTAAACAATTGTGGAGCATGGACGACCCCGTCCATGCTTCTTCCCGTGGCGCTGCGCGGACGGGGTCGTCCGCGCTCCAAGAGGGTGTCGCTTTGGCGGTGGAGCGGATAGGCTCTCGCGATGATCCGCGCTTTCGCCTGCCTTGCCCTCCTTCTCGCCGCCTGCGCGCCGGTCGCTGCGCCGCCGGCGTCGCCGCTCGCCTCGTGCGAGGCGCAGGGCGGGCGGTTGATGCGGATCGGGCGGATGAATGCGGAGCACTGCGTGCTGCCCTATCGGGACGCCGGCAAGGCTTGCACCAGCGGCGACCAGTGCGAGGGCCAATGCGTCGGCCGCGAGACGGCGATGGCGCCGGGCCAGAACGCCGTCGGCGCATGTCAGACGGAACATCCGATGTTCGGCTGCTTCGCCACCATCGAAGACAGCCGCGTCGCCGGGATCTTGTGCATCGATTAAGCGGCGCGCGCACACCGATCCTTAACCACGCCGCTGCACCGGGTCTTAACGCTGATGCGCCATGATGCACCTTCGCCGCGCAAGCTTTTGCTCGTGGTCGCCGCAGCCCTCGTCGACGTCGACGGCCGCGTGCTGATCGCCCAGAGGCCCGCGCACAAATCGCTCGGCGGTTTGTGGGAGTTTCCCGGCGGCAAGATCGAACCGGGCGAAAGCCCGGAAGCTGCGCTGGTGCGCGAATTGGATGAGGAGCTGGGCGTGGCGGTGGAGGCGGATGCACTCGATCCTTTCGCGTTCGCGTCGCACGCCTACGCCGATGCGCATCTGTTGATGCCGCTTTATCTCGCGCGCCGCTGGATGAACGCGCCGACCGCGCGCGAAGCGCAGGCGCTGGCTTGGGTGAAGCCCGGCGAAATGCGCGATTATCCGATGCCGCCGGCCGATCTGCCGCTGGTCGACGCGCTGATCGAACGGCTTGAGCCATGATCGCGCGCTTCCTCTCAGACCGCCACGGCCACACCGCCATCGAATACGGCATGATCGCGGCCCTGTGCTGCATCCTGATCATCGCGGCCGTCGCGGCGATGGGAACCAGCGTGCAAGGCATGTTCGGCGCAGCCGCGAGCGCCTTCACTGGCCCGTAAGCGCCGCCGCTGGTCGAACGTCTCCGCTCGGTCCTCGCGAAGGCGAGGACCCATCGCGCTTTGAAGATTTTTTGTGAACAGGAATGGGCCCTCGCCTTCGTGAGGACCGAGCGGTGACGGTTGAATGGTCCTCTAAAGCCCGACCATGGCGCGGATGTCCGCGGGGGTTTTTCCGCTGTCGCGCAAGCTTCTGAGCGTGACGGCCGCGTCGCGCTTGGCGAGACGTTTTCCGGTTTCGTCAACGATCAGGCGATGATGCGCGTAGCGCGGCGTCGGCAGGCCGAGCAGTTTTTGCAGCACGACATGCAGATGCGCGCTGTCGCGCAGATCCGCGCCGCGGATGACGTGCGTGACGCCGTCGCGCGCATCGTCCCACACGCTGGCCAGATGATAGCTGGCGGGACAATCCTTGCGCGCCACCACCGCATCGCCGAGGCGCAGCGGATCGACGGCCACGCGCCCGGACTCACCTTCGAAAGCGAGCGGGCCGAGTTGGTCGCGCGCCCGCGCAGCGTCGAGGCGCCAAGCGAACATCTCGCCCCGCGCCAGCCGTTCGGCCTCCTCGTCGGGGCCGAGCGGCGCGCCGAAGAAGGTCTCGCCCGGCCCGTGCGGCGCCGCCGCCATCGCCGCCAAGACCTCCTTGCGCGTAAGGAAACAGCGATAGACGGCGCCCTGCGCGATCAGCCGCGCCAGCGCGTCGTCGTAGTCGTCCATGTGTTCCGATTGGCGCCGCGGCGGCGCATCCCAGCGCACGCCGAGCCAAGCCAAATCCTCCAGAATCGCCGCCTCGAAGGCGGGCCGGGCCCGGCCCTGGTCGATGTCCTCGATCCGCAGCAGAAAGCGCCCGCCCGCCGCGCGCGCAGCGTCGTGCGCGGTCAGCGCCGAAAAGGCGTGGCCCAGGTGCAGTTCGCCGGTCGGCGACGGGGCGAAGCGGGTGACGAGCATCGCCCGCGACCCTAAAGCCTCGCGGCCGTCATTCCAGCGTCACCGAAGCGCGGCATGAGGGGGATGCGTTGGCGCGGGAGTCGGTTTAAGAGACTGGCCAACGCATGGAGACGCGCTTTCAGTCCTAGCCGCCGGACCCCCTTCCGAGTGCTCCACACCCGCCTCGCGCGGCGGGTGCGCCACATCCTCCGGAATCGGCGGGCGTGAACGTCGTCGCCACCCCCCTGGCCGGCTTTCCGGCGCTGGTCTTGAACGCCGATTTCCGGCCGCTTTCCTATTTTCCGTTGTCGGTGTGGCCGTGGCAGGAGGCGGTCAAGGCCGTGTTCCTCGAGCGCGTCGATGTAGTGGCCGAGTATGACCACAAGATCCATTCGCCCTCGCTGGAGATGCGCCTGCCCAGCGTCATCAGCCTGCGCGATTATGTCAGCCAGGACCGGCCGCCGGCCTTCACCCGTTTCAACGTGTTCCTGCGCGACGGGTTCACCTGCCAATATTGCGGCGCCGGGGACGATCTGACGTTCGACCACGTCGTGCCGCGCTCGCGCGGCGGGCGCACGACCTGGGACAACATCGTCACCGCCTGCGCGCCGTGCAATCTCAAGAAGGGCGGCCGCTTCGCGCGCGACGCCAAGATGCATCCCGCGCGCAAGCCGCGCCGGCCCTCGATGCACGAACTGCAAAACACCGGCCGCCGCTTTCCGCCCCATCACATGCACGAAACATGGGTGGATTACCTGTACTGGGATGTGGAGCTGGAGGACTAAATCGGCGTCAATCACGCGACATCGATGAAATGCCAAAGTCTCAATATGAAAACCCAAAAAGTGCCCTCTGCGAGAGAGATGTTTAATGAGGGTTGTGCCTATCTGGCCGCACAACACATCCTCGACCGCGCAATGTCTGACAAGATTGCGACTTTAGAGGTCGCGCTTCCCATGTTCGTGATGAGCGCCTTTGCTTCCGAATTGTTTCTGAAGTGCATGCATATCCAAGCGCATGGCGCCTTTCCAAAGACGCACGATCTACAGAGGCTGGTTCTCGGCCTGCCCGAGGACGTAAGGGCCGATATTGAGAAACACTGGAACGCGCACTACAAATCGTTCACTCAAGCCGCAAAGGTGGTTTCCGTGCGCAACAACAAGGACTTGATACTGGATTTCAACAAAGCAATTGCCTCGCAGAAGGACACATTTGTTCGGCTAAGGTACACCTTTTCGGGCAAGTCAATATCAAGCACATCAGACGATACGCCCATGCTAGACAAGCTGCCGTATCTGCTCCGCAATGTACTGATCCAGCGAAATCCAGAGTGGCTACGCGGATTTCGCAGAGCTAAATGAGCGGACCGCGCGGATTGGGGATCGGCTTGCGCAGCGTGGCGAGCACGAGGCCGGCGCCGGCGCGGATCAGCACCCACACGGCGATCACCACGCGCGTCCAGAACACGATGGCGCTGAAGGTTCCGCCGAAGAACAAGAGCAGCGACGACAGCGTCCACACCGCCGCGCCGATGACGATCGTGCGCAGCGCGTGCTCGTGGTGGGTGCGCGCCCACGGCATCGCCTCGTCGCGATTGCCGGCGGCCATCGCCAGCGCCGCAATGCCGAGCGCAAGGCCGAGATAGGACATCGGCGGCGCAGGCAGGAAAAAATACACGCCGAACGAGCCGAGCGTCAGCGCGTGCGCCATGATCGCCTTGGCGCGGTGGCTTTTCAGGCCGAGCCCGCCGCCCCGGCGCGGCGGCGGCCGGCGCGGCCGAAACGGCGTGACATTGTCGGGCTGGGGATCGGGTTTCGGCATCGTTGCGTGTGAGATTAGCGGCGGTGCGCGCAATGGGCCAGCGCTGTTGCGCTGTGTGCGGTCAAGGTTCGATGCGCACAGCGCCCCCTCAGTCCGCTTCGCGGCCAGCTCCCCCGTTGCACGGGGGCGCAAAGTCTCGCGCTTTTTCTTCCCCCGCGTGCGGGGGGGCGGGCGGCGAAGCCGTCCGATGGGGGCGTGCGAACGCGCGGCCAGCGCCCTTGCGTCACAGATTGAGTAGGCTGGGATCGCCGCCTTGCGCGGCGATGTTCACGGTCACGGTCTGCTCCGCTGCGAAGCGCGCGAGATAATGCGGCCCGCCCGCTTTCGGGCCGGTGCCGGAGAGGCCCACGCCGCCGAACGGTTGCACGCCCACGACAGCGCCGATCATCGAGCGATTGACATAGACGTTGCCGGCCGGAACCGCAGCGATCACGCCTTGCGCGAAACTGTCGAGGCGCGAATGTACGCCGAGCGTCAAGCCGTAGCCTTTCGCCGCGAGTTGGGCGCCGACCGCGGCGAGATCGGCGGGATTGTAGCGCACGACATGCAGGATGGGCCCAAACACTTCGCGCGTCATGAGGTCGAGCGACGGCAGCTCGACGATTGCAGGACCGAAGAAATATCCCTCCAAACCGGAAACATCGCGCTGCGCGATGACGCGCGCCTCGGCGCGCATGCGCTGCATATGGGCTTCGAGCGCAGCCAGCGCGTCCGCGTCGATCACCGGGCCGATATCGGTGCGCGGATCTGCGGGATCGCCGATGATCAGCGCCTCCATCGCGCCGACCAGGGTGCGGATGACGTCGTCGGCGGTGGCGTGCGGCAGAAACAGCACGCGCAGCGCGCTGCAGCGTTGCCCTGCCGAGCCGAACGCCGAAGCGATGCAATCATCCACAACCTGCTCACGCAGCGCCGTGGTGTCGACGAACATCGCATTGAGCCCGCCGGTTTCCGCGATCAGCACGGGGATGGGGCCGTCCTTCGCCGCCAGCGCGCGATTGATCGTCCAGGCGGTTTCGGTGGAGCCGGGGAAGCGCGGATCGGCGGTGAGGCTGGCGCCCGCCGCGCCGTCGCCGACGATGAGCTGACACACCTCTTCCGGCAGACCCGCGGCGCGAAACAGCGCGACCGCGGCCTGGGCGATGCGCGGCGTCTGCTCCGCCGGCTTGGCGACGACCGTGTCGCCCGCAGCGAGCGCGGCCGCGATCTGGCCGGTGAAAATCGCCAGCGGAAAATTCCACGGGCTGATGCACGCGAACACGCCGCGCCCGGTGAGCGCGATCGTGTTGGTTTCGCCAGCGGGGCCCGGCAAGCGCTCGGGGCCGGCGAACAGGCGCTCGGCTTCGGCGGCGTAATAGCGGCAGAAATCGACCGCCTCGCGCACTTCGTGGACGCCGTCC
>CAZMRN010000108.1:2710-6860 GCA_964568575.1 uncultured Caulobacteraceae bacterium | reverse complement strand
CGATCCGCGCACGCGGCGGGCCGCCTTGCGCGCGGTGCTGCGCGGCTGCGGCGAGATCAAGAACGGCATCATTTTCTGCAACCGCAAAACCGACGTCGACGTCGTCGCCAAGTCGCTCGCGCGCCACGGCTTCAATGCGGCGCCCATTCATGGCGATCTCGACCAGTCGCTGCGCATGAAGACGCTCGACCGGTTCAAGTCCGGCGATCTCACGCTTTTGGTCGCCAGCGACGTGGCTGCGCGCGGCCTCGACATTCCCGCCGTCGGCCACGTGTTCAATTACGAGCCGCCCCGACACGCGGAGGATTACGTCCACCGCATCGGGCGCACCGGCCGCGCCGGCCGCTCGGGCGAGAGCTTCACGCTCGTCGGCGGCGGCGATTCCAAGAGCATCGAGGCGATCGAGAAGCTGATCGGTTCGAAAATCGAAGCGGCCGAATTCCCCGACCTGCCCACTGAAGCGCTCGGCGATCCCCGCGATTCCGGCGGGCGCGGGCGGCGCGCGGAGGAATTGAAGCGTCAGCGCAGCGATGCGCAGCGCAAACGCAAAGAACGCTTCCAAAAGCGCGACGATCAGCGCCCCGAGGCGAGCACCGAGCCGTTCAAGCCGGCCGAACGCGAGGCGCCGGCCCCGCGCGAACGCCAGGAGCAGCCGCCCCGTGCGCGCGCTTCTGAAAAGCGCCCGCCGCGGCCTGAAGGGCGAAGCAGCGAAGTGTTCGGCTTCGGCGACGACACGCCCGCGTTCCTGCGCATGGGCGGCCCAAAGGGAACCTGACGCCGCCTCAGGCGTCGACGAACCAATTGCCGTGAAAGCCGTGCGGCACCCGCCGCGGCAGCGCCACGCGGGCGGTTTCCTGCATGGTCTGCGCATCCAGGATGACGAAATCGCTGGCGGCGCGGGTCTTGTCGAACACGAACCCCATCAACCAGCCTTCGTCTTCCCCCGGCCCGCCCGGCGCAAACGCGAACTCCGACAAGGCGGCGTTGGGAAACGCCTTGTGCATGCGCGCGCCGGTCTGACGATCGAATTTCAAGACATGGTCGAACTCCACCGCGCCAGGCCGCGGCGCAGCGCCGCTTGAATAGACATAGCGATTGCGCAGGCCCGCGCGCCGATCGTCGATGCGGGGAAACTCGCTGACCATCTCGTCCAGCGGGCGCTCCTGCACGCGCATGGTTTTGAGATCGATGCGCCACTGGTGCAGGAACGATGAAGAATCGAACGTCGTCGCCTGACCGCGCCACATGCTCTCAAAGCGGCACACCTCCATGACGATCGCGTCGCCGTCGTCATAAGCGTTAGCCGGATGGAACACGTAACAAGGCTCGATCTCGATCCAGCGCACGTCCGCCGCATCGCCGCCGCGCGGCATGACGCCGAGGCGCGCGCCATACTCGTCGCTCCAGCGGAACGGATTCTTGCCGCGCATCGCAAGGTTCAGATCGAACACGATCGGCAGATCCATGAACACGATGTGCGTTCGCGTCATGCCGAAATCGTGGATCATCGTCGGCCCCTTGACGGGGATCTCGATCGACCGCTGCAACCGGCCGTCGGCGCCGATCTGGTGATAGGTCAGCCAGGGCGGCATGAACGCGTAGCCGAAGGCATGCATCTCGCCCGTCTCGGGGCAAATTTTCGGATGCGCGGTGAACGCGGTCTGCAGCGCGCCGGAAAAATCATACGGTCCGATCGACTGCATCTGGGCGTCGATTTCGAAGGGGAAGGCCCCCTCCTCCAACGCAAACAGCCTTCCGGCGTGGCGCACGACATGGGTGTTCGCCGCCGTCACGCGGCGGTCGCCGAAGCTTGCGGGGTCGAGCCGGGATTGGCCGTCGAAGCAGGCCGTGCGCACCCAGCGATTGCGGTACCAGGCGGCGCGGCCGTTCTCGAGACGCAGGCCGTGCAGCATGCCGTCTCCGAAGAACCAGTGCGCGGTCGCGCCATGTTTCGGGTTCGGCCCGTTGCGCATGTAGACGCCGGACAAGGCCGGCGGAATCGCGCCGACGACCGGAAGGTCGATGAGCGTCAACTCATCGTCGATCGGCGCGTAATTGCCGCGCAAATGGAAAGGAACCTGTCCGCCGTCCGCCATGTCGGCCTCCCCGTTTGGCGGAAGGCTATAGAGGATGGCGCGGCGCGGCTACTCTTCCTTGGGCTTCAGGATCTGCTTGCCGCGATACATCCCGGTTTTCAGGTCGAGATGGTGCGGGCGGCGGAGTTCGCCGGATTGCGCGTCCTCGATATAGGCGTTGGCCTTGAGCGCATCGTGAGCCCGGCGCATCCCGCGCCGCGACGGGGAGGTTTTTCTCTTAGGGACGGCCATGGCCGAAATGCTCCTGGCCCGCCGCCGGACGGCCGGCGCGGGGAAGCGCGGCTGATAGTCGATCCGGGGGCGGACGGCAAGGTCAGAGGCCGTACTTGCCAGTACGCCCAAATCGGCGTACTCAAGGGTACTGGCGTACTTGGCGGTACGCCCTACAGGAGCGCCCGCCATGTCCATGCTCACGGATCGTCCCGCCTGGCTCGCCCCGCTGACCGACCCGCGCAACGAGGAAATCCTCAGCGCCGCGTTCGACGTGTTCGCCGAGAAGGGCATCGAGGGCGCCACGATGCTCGAAATCGCCACCCGCGCGAAGGTCTCGAAGGAGACCCTCTACGCCCGCTTCGATTCCAAGGAAGGCTTGTTCTACGCGCTGCTTGCCTGGGGCTCGCGCCAGAGCGCGCTCGACCCCGACGCCTGGTCGCCCGATTGGGCGGCCGATCCGGCGGCCCAACTCAAGTCCTACGCGGCGGCGTGCATCATCAAGATGATGCAGCCGGAATCGATCGACGTGCAGCGCATGGTGATCGGCGCCGCCGGGCGCCAACGCGACGTCGCCTCGGTGTTCGACGAAGTGACCTGCAAGACCAGCGCCGCCATTGTAGGCAAGCTCGCCGAGGCGCTGGCCGCGCACGGCGATGTCGAGATCGACGATCCGGTCGCCTTCGGCAATGACTTCATCGGTCTGCTGCGCGGCAACATTCACAACGACGCGCTGCTCGGCGTCGGCGAGCGCCTCAGCGAGGCGGCGCTCACCGCGCACGCGCATCGCGCCATGGATCGTCTGCTCAAGGCCTATGCGCCGACGCCGCGGATGCGGGCGGCCGCCTGACCGGCGCCTAAAGCGGAATGTTGTCGTGCTTCTTCCAGGGGTTTTCGAGCTTCTTGGACTTGAGCGCCTTGAGCGCGCGCACCACGCGCCGGCGCGTTTCGCGCGGCATGATCACGTCGTCGATGTAGCCGCGTGAGGCGGCGACGAACGGATTGGCGAAACGATCCTGATATTCCTTGGTGCGCGCAGCGATCTTGTCGGGATCGCCAATGTCGGCGCGGAAGATGATCTCGACCGCGCCCTTGGCGCCCATCACCGCGATCTCCGCCGAAGGCCAAGCGTAATTGATGTCGCCGCGCAGATGCTTCGAGCTCATCAAGGCCTATGGCGGCGCCTATGACGTGATGACGGTGACCTTCGGCACCGTCGCTTCGCCGAACGCGAACAGCAATTTCGCGCCGTGCTTGATCAGGCCGCCATATTCCTGGCGCGTGCCCGGCAGGAAGCCCGGCACGTCGACGAAGGTGACGATCGGGATGTTGAACGCATCGCAGAACCGCACGAAGCGGGCCGCCTTGCGCGAGGCGTCGATGTCGAGCACGCCGGCCAGGCTCATCGGCTGATTGGCGACGATGCCCACCGGCGCGCCGTCGATGCGGCCGAAGCCGGTGATGATGTTCTTACCGAATTCCTTGCCGATCTCGAAAAAGTCGCCCTCGTCGGCGACCTTCTCGATCAGTTCGAGCATGTCGTACGGCTTGTTCGGATTGTCGGGGATCAGGCGGTCGAGGCTCGGGTCCTCGCGCATCGGATCGTCATAGCTCGGCCGCGTCGGCGGCTTCTCCCGATTGGAGCCGGGCAGGAAATCGATCAGACGGCGGATTTGCGCCAGCGCCTCGAAATCGTTTTCAAACGCGCCGTCCACCACGCCGGACTTCGCGGCGTGCACGCGCGCGCCGCCCAATTCCTCGTGCGTCACCGTTTCATTGGTGACGGTTTTCACCACGTCCGGGCCGGTGACGTACATGTACGATGTGTCCTTCACCATGAAGAT
>CAZMRN010000108.1:0-2689 GCA_964568575.1 uncultured Caulobacteraceae bacterium | reverse complement strand
ATAGACGTCGCCGCCGGCGCAAGGGCCCATGATCACGCTGATTTGCGGGATCACGCCCGAGCCCAGAATATTGCGCATGAAGATGTCGGCGTAGCCGGCCAGAGAATCCACGCCCTCCTGAATGCGCGCGCCGCCGGCGTCGAAAATGCCGATGCAGGGCGCGCCGTTCTGGATCGCCATGTCCTGCACTTTGACGATCTTTTCAGCGTGCGCCATCGACAGCGAGCCGCCGAACACCGTGAAATCTTTCGAGAACACGTAAACCAGCCGGCCATTGACCGTGCCCCAGCCGGTGACGACGCCGTCGCCGGGAATCTTCTGCTCGGCCATGCCGAATTCGTGGCCGCGGTGTTCGACGAACATGTCGAACTCTTCGAACGATCCCTCGTCCATCAACAGCTCGATGCGCTCACGCGCCGTCAGCTTGCCCTTGGCGTGCTGCGCATCGAGGCGTCTTTGCCCGCCGCCCTGCCGGGCCGCTTCACGCTTGGCTTCCAGGGCGGCGATGATGTCCTTCAAGGGGCTCTCCTGAGGCGGGTTTCACATCGCTTGGCCGAACTGCGCGCCGCTGACAAGCGCTCACGCCAAGGCCGCGACGAAGCGCGACAGGTCGGCGATGTCCTTGGCTTGGCGGTCCAGTCGGGCGCGCGCTTCGGCGTCCTCACCCCAGGTTTCTATGGAGAAGAGATCGTCTAGGGCTGCAGCCTCGAAGGCCGCTTGCGGGTTTATCGCAGCGTCAAGCAGCGCAAAGCCCAGGATGGCCGAGCCGGTGATCGCTACGCCGTGAGCGAGCGCGGTCAGGCGAAACGCATCGAGCGCATTCGCGCGGGCCGCCAGCGCGGCGATCCCCTCACGATGGAGCGGCGCGGGCGTGAGACCTGTCGTGACGGTGGGCGCAAAACCGAGCGCCGCGCGCGACCACGAGATCCAGGGCGACCACAGAGCGTCCTGGCGCGCAGCGAGGATCTCGGGCCGCTCGGCGCGGTGGCACAGCAGGTCCGTCTCGCCATACTTGCAGACTTCCGCAACGATATCGGCGGCGCGGCCATCCGTGCGGTCGAGCGCGGTGAACCACAGGCGCGTCAGCGGCATGGTTTGGGTGTCGATCGCTGCGCCCTGGGCGGCCCATTCCGCGGCGCAGGCCTCCGCCAGCGCACGCGTCGGGGCGAGCGCTGCGGCTTGCGCGGGCGTCTTAAGCCGCCTCGCGTCGAGGTACACCGCAAAGCCCCCGTCCTGCGGCTGCACGCTTGCGGTTTCGTAGAAACGTCTCAGGCCGCTCACGGCGCCGCCTCGCGCAGGCGGAACGCATCGAGCGCCATCTTCAGCGCGGCGAAATCATGCGCCACCTCATGCGCGCCGCCGGCGGCGATCTCCTCCACCGTATGGAAGCCCCACGACACGCCCTGGGCATAAGCCTGCGCCGCGCGCGCCATCGTCATGTCGAAGCTGGTGTCGCCAATCATCACCGTATGCGCCTCCGGCATATCGAGCGCGCGCATATTGAGCTGCAGCATATGGGGGTGCGGTTTGCCGGGCCCGTCATCGGCGCAGAAGGCGCATTCGAACAGGTCGCGCATCGCATGCGTATCGAGAAACTTGTTGACGCCGCGGCGCGCCTTGCCGGTGGCGACGCCCAAACGCCAGCCCTCGTCCTTCAAGGCCAGGACGAGGTCGCGCGCGCCTGCATAAAGCGGTTCGCTCAAGCCTTTTTCGCGGTTGGCGATGAAAGCGTCCTTGTAAGCTTCGCCCAAAGCGCCGTAGCGGCTTTCCGGCAGGTCTGGCGCGAGCACCTTGATCGCCGGGATCAGAGAGAGGCCGACGATCTTTCGCGTTTCGTCATAGCTCGGCGGGGGCAGATTCAAGGCGGAGAACGCCATCGCCATCGCCTCGGCGATGGAACGGCGGCTGTCGACCAGCGTGCCGTCGACATCGAACACGGCGAGGCGCGTCATGCGCGCTTTGGCGTCTTCGCGAGAAACGGCGCGAAGGGATCCTTCACGTCGCGCGCATCGAATCCGAGCGCTGAAAAGCTCTCCGCCATATGCGGCGACAGATCGGCCGTTGCGGTGAAGACGCCGCCGCTCGGGTGCGGCAGGCGCACCGCGCGGGCGTGCAGGTGCAGCTTGTCGGCGAGGCCGCCCGGCGCCGGTCGGTCGCAGACATATTTCGGATCGCCGACGATGGCGTGGCCAAGCTCGGCCATGTGGAAGCGCAATTGATGCGTGCGCCCCGTCACCGGCCGCAGCGCCACCCACGAGGCGCGATGGCCTGCATCGGCGACCACTTCATATTGCGTGATGGCGTGGACTGCGCCCTCGTCCTGCTGCAGGCAGCGCTGCATCATTTCGCGGTCGCTGTCGTGCGCGCCCGGCGCTTTGCGCATCCAACCGCGCACTTCGCCCGCCGCCGGTTTCGGCGTGCCGGCCACGATCGCCCAATAGATCTTGCGCGTGGTCTTCTGGCGGAAAGCATCGGCGAGCAGCGCCGCGGCCCTGGCGGTCCGCGCCAGCACCAGCACGCCGGAGGTGTCGCGATCCAGGCGATGCACCAGCTTGGGCTTTTCCTCGCGTTCGAATTTGAGGCCGGCCAGCAGGCCGTCGACATGGCGAAGGGTCTTGGCGCCGCCTTGCGTCGCCAGACCGTGCGGCTTGTTCAGCACGATCACGTCGTCATCCTTGAAGATGACGAG
>CAZMRN010000107.1:0-6893 GCA_964568575.1 uncultured Caulobacteraceae bacterium | reverse complement strand
CGGGTTCGACGGGATCGCCGCCGCGCTTGAGGCGTGCGAGAACGCCGCGCTCAAGGCGCGCGCGTTCGTGGCGCGCGACGCGCTCCGGCTCGTGCGCGACGCCTTCGCGCCATTCCTGAAGGGTCCGCACGATCTGGCGACGCTCGCGGCGGCGCATGTGGAAGCGGCGGAGGCGCTGTCGCGCGACGGCGCGGGCGCGCTGCCCGTGTGGGAAGGGGATGCGGGCGAGGCGGCGGCGCTTCTCTTCGAGGCGCTGACGCGCGAGGGCGCGGGCATCCTCGCCTGCGATCTTTCCGCCTATGCGCGGGTTGTGGGCGAAATGATGCGCGGCGCGACGGTGCGGCCCGGGCGGCCGCAACACGCGCAGGTGTTCATCTGGGGGCCGCTCGAAGCGCGTCTGCAAAGCGCGGATACGATCGTGCTGGGCGGGCTCAACGAAGGCACATGGCCGCAGATCGCCGAAGCCGATCCGTGGGTCAGCCGCCCGATGCGCAAGACGCTGGGGCTGGAGCAGCCGGAGCGGCGGATCGGGCTTTCCGCGCACGACTTCGCGCAATTGGCGGCGCAACTCAACGCCGTGCTGACGCGTTCGGCGAAAGCGGAAGGCGCGCCCGCGACTCCGTCGCGCTGGCTGACGCGCCTGGAGGCGCTGATCGGTGCGCAAGGCGCAGTATGGAAAGATACGGCGACGCCGGCGCGCGTTCACGCGTTCGACACGCCGCCGCGCGGGAAGATGCCGCCGCCGCCCAGCCCCTGCCCGCCCGTCGCGGCGCGTCCCCGCACGCTTTCCGTCACGCGGGTGGAAGAATGGGTGCGCGACCCTTACGCGAGCTATGCGCGGTATGTCTTGCATCTGCGCGCCCTCGATCCCATCGACGCGGACATGGACGCGCGCGCGCGCGGCACGCTGATCCACGGAATCCTCGAAGATTTCATTCGGGCGCATGGCGCGGCGATGCCCGCCGATCCACAAGCGGCGATGCGCGCCATCGCCGACCGGCATTTCGCGACGCTTGCGCATGATGCGGCGGCGCAGGCTTTGTGGCGTCCGCGTTTCGACGCCGCCGCCGCGTGGTTCCTGCGTCAGGAAGCGCTGCGGCGCGCGTCCATCGCGAAAACCGCGGCCGAGACGGTGGGTACGCTCGGGCTGCAAGGTCCGGCCGGGCCGTTCACGCTGACGGCGAAGGCGGATCGCATCGATCGGCTGCGCGACGGCGCGATCGAGATCCTCGACTACAAGACCGGCGCGGCGCGCACGCGCAAAGAAATGGAGACGGGTTTCGCGCCTCAATTGCCGCTCGAAGGCGCGATCGCGGCGGCGGGCGGTTTCGGCGCCGAATTGACGGGCGCGGTGCGCGCGCTCGTCTATTTCGTTCTCTCCGGCGCGGGAGACGGGGGCAAGGAACAGCGCCTCGACGGCGCGGATGCGGCGAAGGCCGTAGAGGCCGCGCTCAACGGCCTGCAAAAGCGCATCGCCGCCTTCGACAAGGCGGATACGCCCTATCTCTCGCGCCCGCACATGAAGTTCCGGCGCGATCCCTCCGACTACGATCATCTCGCGCGGTTCGCCGAATGGTCCGCCTATTCGGAGGACGCGCCATGAGCGCGGCGGGCGAGCAGAATTCGCGGCTTTTCCGCGCCTCGAATCCGCGCGCGTCGGCGTGGGTCGCCGCGAACGCGGGCGCGGGGAAAACCTATCTTCTGACGACGCGCGTGGCGCGGCTGCTGCTTTCGGGATGCGATCCCGCGCGGATCCTCTGTCTCACCTACACGAAGGCGGCGGCGGCGGAGATGACGGACCGTCTCTACGCCATCCTTTCCGAATGGGCGCTGCTGGACGACGACGCCTTGCGGTCGAGCCTGCTCAAGCGCACAGGTGAGCGCGCCGACACGGCGGCGCTGACGCGCGCGCGGCGGCTTTTCGCCGAGGCGCTGGAAACGCCGGGCGGCCTCAAGATCCAAACCATTCACGCCTTTTGCGAGCGCGTGCTGAAACGCTTTCCGCTGGAAGCCGGATTGCCGCCCGCGTTCACGATCCTCGACGAAGCGCAGATGCTAGAAGCACTCACGCGCGCGACCGACCGGATGCTTGCCGACGCGGCGGCGGGACGCGACGTCCCGCTCGCGCGCGCCGTCGATACGCTGGCGCGGCAGTTCGAGGCGAGCGTGTTGCGCAAGGCGCTTGGTGAAACGCTGCGCGACCGGCGGCACTTCAAGCGGCTGATGGATGCGGGCGCCGACGCGGAGTCCCTCGCGACGCGCGCGCGCGAGTTGCTCGGTGTCGGCGCGGGCGAAACCTGGGACGGCACGCTCGACGCAATCTGCGCGCCGGACGCTGCGCGCGAGGCGGCGCTCAAACGCGCGATCGCAGCGCTCATGCGCGGAGGATCGAAGGACCAGAAGCTCGGACAAGCCCTTGGCGAGTTTTTAGTTGCATCGGATCGTTCCATTGAATGGTCCCGTTGGCGCGAACTTTTCATTACAAAGTCGGAGAATACGCCACGCACAAAACTCATCCACAAAGAGGCGGAGAAGTTTGATCCCGGCGCGAAGGATATTCTAACCGCCGAGCAGGAACGCTGGGTTCACCTCGACGCGATCAAGGCGGCCGAGATCAGCGCGGCACTGATCCGCGTGGCGGCGCGCGTGCTCGCGCACTATGAAAGCGAGAAGACGGCGCGGGCAGCGCTCGACTTCGACGATCTTGTCGCGAGCACCGAGAAACTGCTCAGCCGCGCGGAGACCGCGCAATGGGTGCTCTACAAACTCGACGGCGGCATCGAACACATTCTGGTCGACGAAGCGCAGGACACGAGCCCCCGCCAGTGGAACGTCATCGCACAGATCGCGGCGGAGTTCTTCGCCGGGCGCGGCGCGCATGACGGCCCGCCGCGTACGGTGTTCGCGGTCGGCGACGACAAGCAATCCATCTACAGTTTTCAGGGCGCGGACCCCCACGCCCTCGCCGAATGGCGCGACCGCTTCGCGACAAAGGCCGGCGAGGCCGGGCTCGCGTTCGAGGATGTCGGCCTCAGCGATTCCTACCGTTCGGCTGCGCCGGTGTTGCAAGCCGCGGACGCGATTTTCGAAGGCCCTGCGAAGGCGGCCGTGTCGGCAAGCGACACGATCCGCCACATCGTGACGCGGCAAGGTGAGGCTGGTCTCGTCGAGCTATGGCCGCTTTGCGCGAACGACGCGGCGGAAGAGCGCGAGGCCTGGGATGCGCCGCTGGACCAGCAAAGCGCCGAGTCGGGCCAAACGAAACTCGCGGAATGCATCGCGGGGCAAGTGCGGCTGTGGCTCGACAGCGGCGAGATGCTGGCGTCCCAGGGCCGCGCCATCCGGCCGGGCGACATTCTCGTTCTCGTGCAGCGGCGCAACGCCTTCGCCGAGACGCTTATCCGCAAATTCAAAGAATGCAACATTCCGGTCGCGGGCGCGGACCGGCTTCGCCTCGCCGCGCATATCGCGGTGCAGGACCTCATCGCGCTCGGCCAGTTCGCGCTTCTGCCCAGCGACGACCTGACGCTCGCGGCGCTGCTGAAGAGTCCGCTTTGCGGCCTTAGCGAGGACGACCTCTTCACCATCGCGCATGAACGCACGGGATCGCTGTGGGCATCGTTGTCGGCGCACGCGGCGGGGGGCGGGGCATTCGCGCGGGCGCACGACTGTCTCACGCTGATTCTCGCGCTCGCGGCGCGCGCGACACCCTTCGGTTTCTATGCCGAGGTGCTGGGGCCGCTCGGCGGGCGGCGTGCGTTCGTGGCGCGGCTGGGCGCGGAGGCGCACGATCCGCTGGACGAATTTCTCAACGCCGCCCTGCGTTTCGAGCGCGACCGCACGGCGCATCTGCAATCGTTCCTGCTGTGGTTCGCGCGCGAATCGCCGGAAGTCAAACGCGATCTCGACAAGGGTCAGGGCGAAGTGCGGTTGATGACCGTGCATGGCGCGAAGGGACTTGAGGCCGAGATCGTCTTTCTGCCGGATACGACGCGCGTTTTGGGCCTCGGCCAGGAGCCGCCCCTGCTCCCCACCGGCGATGGGCTGGTGTGGAAGTCGGGCGTGCATGAGGCCGTGCAGAAGGCCAAGGATGCGCGCGAGGCGGAACTCTTCGAAGAGAACATGCGCCTCTTCTATGTGGCGCTGACGCGCGCGCGCGACCGGCTCTACCTGTGCGGCTATCAGGGCGCGCAGAAGATACCCGACGATTGCTGGTATCGGCTGGCCGAGGCGGCACTGACGCCGCTGATGAAACCCGCACCTTCGCCCTTCGATTTCGACGTCCTGCGTCTCGAAAGCGCGCAGACCGTCCCGCCGCGCGATACCGGCGGCGCCGCCGAAGCGGCGATGGACGTTCTTGCGCCTGAGCCGAAGCCTTTGCCCGACACGCAGTCGCGGGGCACGCAAGCGCCGTCGCGTCTCTTCTCCGCGCCGCGCCGGGCCGAGCCTTTGATCACGCGCGACGGGCAACGCTTCAAACGCGGGCTTCTGCTGCATCGTCTGTTCGAATTGCTGCCCGCGGTCGCGCCTTCCGCGCGTGAAGCCGCGGCGGCGCGGTTCCTGAAGCAGGCGTCGCATGCGCTCGATCCGCAAGCGCAAGCGGAGATCGCGGCGAGCGCATTGCGAATTCTCGGCGACCCGGCGTTCGCGCCCGTGTTCGGGCCCGATTCCATCGGGGAAGCCCCGATCGCGGGCACGCTGCACGGCCTCGGACGCGATCTTTCCGTTCACGGACAAATCGACCGGATCGCGTTCGACGGCGCGCGCATCCTGATCGTCGATTTCAAGACCGACCGCAAGCCGCCCGGCGCACCCGAATCAGTGCCCGCCGCCTATACGGGGCAGCTCGCCGTCTATCGCGCGCTCCTCGGCCAGACTTTCCCGGGACGGACGATTTCCTGCGCGCTTCTCTGGACGGAAACGCCGCAACTCATGGAAATGCCTCAGACCCTCCTCGATATGGCACTGCAACAATTGCGTGATCGCGGGGCGGAGCCGCCGTCCACTCCTTGACGGGGATGGGGGGCGTTCCTAGATTCACATCAACGATATTGGCAACCGCAATTAGGCGGTCATACCGCCTGCCGGTCTCACGAGGTTTCACGATGACGAATAAAACAACCGACGCGACGTTCTCGCGCGACGTGCTGGAGGCGAAAAAGCCCGTGCTCGTCGATTTCTGGGCGGAGTGGTGCGGGCCCTGCCGGCAGATCGCGCCCGCGCTTGAAGAAATCGCCAGCGAGATGGGCGAGGCGCTTCAGGTCGTGAAGATCAATATCGACGAGAATCCGACCGTGCCGACGCGCTATGGCGTGAAGGGCATTCCGACGCTGATGATCTTCAAGGACGGTCAGGTCGCCGCCACGAAAGTGGGCGCGATGCCGAAGACGAAGATCAAGGAATGGATTCAGAACTCGGTCTGAGGCCGACGCCAACCGATTCTCAAGGGCCGTTTCCCGCGCGGGAAGCGGCCTTTTCTATTTGTTCTCCGCGAGCACGGCGCCCGCGATGTGCAGCGAGCCGCAAATGAGAATTCGCGGCGGCACCTCGTCGTCGGAGAAGCGGGTTCGCGCCTCGATCCGTTGCAGCGCATCTTCGATCGATTCGGCGGGATCGGCCCTCAGGCCCTCGCGCCGCGCGGCGTCGTAGAGCGCGCCCGCGCCCATCGCGTTTGGCTCGTTCGGGATCGTCACCGTCACGACGTAATGCGCGAGGCCGCGGAAATGGCGTAAAAAGCCGCCGGCGTCCTTCGTGTTCAGCATCCCGCACACGACATAGAGCGGGCGCGGGCTCTTCTCTTCCATGTCGGCCAGCGTCTGCGCGACGGCCGCACCCGCATGGGGGTTGTGCCCGCCGTCGAGCCAAAGCTCCATGCCGTCCGACAGGAGATCGACCAGCGGCCCTTCGGTCAGGCGCTGAAAACGCGCGGGCCATTCGACCGCCGTCAGTCCTTTTTCGATGGCCGCATCAGAAACCGACAAACCTTTGGCGAGGCGCAAGGCCGCGATCGCGAGCGTGGCGTTCGCGATCTGATGCCGCCCGACGAGGCCGGGCATCGGCAGATCGAGCAAGCCCGCTTCGTCCTGATAGACGAAACGCCCGTGCTCCTCGTAGCCGTTGAATTCCTGACCCGCGATCGCGAGCGGCGCGCCGACTTCGGCCGCACGCCGTTCGATGGCGCGTTCCGCCGCCGGGTCCTGCGGCCCGATCACGCCGACGACGCCGCGCTTGAGAATGCCCGCTTTTTCACTCGCGATGAGATCGAGGGTCGTTCCCAGATATTGCTGATGATCGAGGCCGACCGGCGTGATGACAGCGGCGGCGGGCCTGTCGATCATGTTGGTCGCGTCCAGCCGTCCGCCCAGGCCGACTTCGAGCACGAGCGCGTCAGCGGGCGTGCGCGAAAAGGCAAGGAACGCGGCCGCCGTCGTGATCTCGAAGAAGGTGATGGGCTCGCCGCGATTGGCGCGCTCGCATTCGTCGAGCAGTGCGGCGAGGCGCGACTCGTCGATCAACCGCCCCGCGACGCGGATACGTTCGTGAAAACGCACGAGATGGGGCGAGGTATAGACATGGACGCGCTTGCCGTCCGCCTCCAGCATCGCGCGCAGAAAGGCGGCCGTCGAGCCCTTGCCGTTGGTGCCGGCGACATGGATGACAGGCGGCAGGCGAAGCTGGGGATTATCGAGCGCCGCGAGCAGCCGCGCCATGCGTTCGAGCGAGAGATCGATGACCTTCGGATGCAGACGCTGCAACCGTTCGAGGATGAGATCGCTTCCGCCCGGCGCGGCGGACTGGCTCACGGGGCGTCCGTGCGCGACGCGGGAAGGATCTCGCCCGTGAGCGGCGCGGGCGCGGCGGCGCCGGCCGAGCCGTTCGCGCCCTTGTGGCGG